>JAQCIJ010000001.1 GCA_027592135.1 bacterium
CAAATTAATTAAAATATCGTAAAGTAACTAATAGGTGACATGGAGACCATGGTGGTCACGTTGCCTATTCGGTCATTTACTAGGTAGGCAGAGCCTACCGAATCAGGAGTACAGCATGAAGCTTAGAGTATCCATTCCAGCCGTTCTGGGCTTTGCCCTTACTTTCGGTATTATTGGCGGATCGATGCTGATTTGCATTGCAGACTGGCCAGTGGTGCTTCGGCATCATACATCTGTGAAGAATGCGATGATACTCACCTTGATCGTGTTGATTTTGAGTATTACAGAGCTTGTATGCCTTGCTGCAGATGTGCACGATTCCTCCAAAAGGAATTGTTCTCGCATCGTTCTGATTTTTGCGTTGCCACTTGGCATCGCAACATTCATTGGACTCTTCGGATTCCTCTTCTGATCAATCCTATTGGGTTGTGAGAGACCGAGCTGGTCAGCCAACATTATTGTTGGCTGGCCGGTTTCTTTTTACGTTGACACTTGTTGTATTACTGTGATGACACGTTGTAACAACGTCTAGTTCTCTATACAATTCACGCATATGGGTAAACGACGTTTTACAGAACAGGGTTGGCAGAAAGATCCATGGTTTCGCGCACTCTGCAGTGCATTGGCTTCATGTAAGACAGAAGAAGAAACCGCAAATTTCTTACGTGATCTCGGTAGTTTATCAGAGTTACAGTCATGGAGTGAGCGACTAGAAGTTGCAAAGCTCTTAAGCCAAGGGTTTACGTATAGAGAAGTCGCAAAGCATACAGGGGCAAGTACGACAACCGTCACGCGGGTAGCCAGATCTATCGAAAATGGAACTGGTCAGTATCAAAAGTATCTAATGGGACTGAGAAAAAAGGCTGCCCTTGATACGTTTAATACACCAGAGGAGGTAAAACCTGTAAGGAGTGGGGAGGCATTGAGGAAGTATTTATAGAAGTGGATAACGGACCAGCCGACGCCAAGGCTATGGCCGGCAAGTAGTGGAAAGTGGATAAACAATGAACAAGATTCTAGAGAATCATGGTTCAGACGATGTTCGAAGTATCTGCAACAAAGAGATATACTAGACACAATGAATCACGAACACTTTATGCATCGTTGCCTCGAACTTGCCCAAAAGGGCAGGGGACTCGTTGGTGGTAACCCTCTTGTAGGATCGGTCCTTGTTCGCGATGAAAAGATCATAGCCGAAGGGTATTACCGAGGAGTGGGAACCGATCATGCAGAACAAGATATGATCACCCTTCGACAAGCTCAGGGTAAAAAAATTCGGCCAACTGATGGGTTGTACGTAAATCTAGAGCCGTGTTGTCATCATGGAAAAACTCCCCCGTGTACGGATGCGATTATCAAATCAGGGATCAAGAATGTATGCATCGGAATGCGTGACCCAGACGAGAGAGTAGCAGGAAAGGGGATACAGCAATTAATAGATAACGGCATTACAGTAATAGGTCCAGTACTCAGGGCACAGTGCGAGAGGCTGAATAGAGGCTATATCAGTCTTCGTACACAGGGTCGTCCATATATCACCATTAAACGCGCTCAGACGCGAGAAGGACTTGTCTCCAACACAGATGGCACCAAGCTGTGTATAACGTCTCAGGAGCAAAATACATGGGCTCATACACATCTTCGATCGACCCATGATGCGATCTTGGTTGGTGTACAAACAGTGATTGTAGACGACCCGCAACTTACTATTCGATTTCCCCAACCCCCAACCCCCAACTACCAACCCTTTCGTATAATTTTAGATCCAGATCTACGTATTCCACGAGAGTCACAGCTGCTCGATCAACGAACTATCATCATCACCCAAAAAGATCCGGAACCAATCGGAGATGCTCAAGTAATACAGATTTCAATTGTCAATAATCACTTTGACTGGGAAGAGCTTTGGAAAGCTTTATCCACTATCCACTACTTGCCGGCCATAGCCTTGGCGTCGGCTGGTCCATTATCCACTATTTTAGTCGAAGGAGGACCAAAGACCTGGGAGTCATTTAAAAAAGCAGGAATTGTAGATGAGGAGGTTATCCTTATTGGTTAAAGTTTTGCCGCGGATCTCTGCCCAAATTTGTAGAGTTTTTCAAAAAGTCTATGGCGTAGTGGAAGCTTGCCGTTGTTCTTAAATGCATCAGCGAATGCAGCAAACCATGCCCCTTTTTTTTGTACAAGTGCGATCCGGTCTGCCCTTTTGTCTACAACAAGGCCAAATTCCCCTCTTCCTGGAGTGGCATGTCCTTCGTAGAAAATACCAGCGACAGTACCTCCGTAGTACCGTATGGATTCTCGGACAAACATTGTTGTAAAACGCATGAGCCCTTTCCACGCTGCTTTGGGAGCTCCTCCTGTAAAGATAAAGTAAAATGGCTTCCCCTGTAACATTCCTGTTGTTCGTGTTTCTGGGTCTAGGCCAAAGCATCCCATCCAATCGATAAAGTTTTTAAGGTGTGCAGGCACTCCAAAATTCCATACAGGGGTAGCAATCAATACTCCATCAGCTAGCGTAATCATCTTTTTTAGCTCGTGGTACTCTTTAGGAAATACACACGCATTGGTGTAGCAATCAACAGTAAACTGTGGAAGTTCAAATTCAATTAAACGTAGCTTGTGAACATCACAAGCACAGGCATCTTTTGCCCCCTCAAGAAACGCATCAGCTAAAAATTCAGAATTACTGGGTTTATTCGTACTGCAAACAAGGACAAGAATGTTCATAGATAAGAGGATAACAGATTTTCTCTTTACCGTAACGTTGTTTTGTACAGAGTGTGGATCTACGAAGATGAAGCGCAATGGTTCGTGCAAGTTATATTTAGACTGCGGTGGAACGAGTGGGTGTAGTTAAGGTACAATCACGTTATGAGTAATAGTTGGCTCGACATGATGCCCTCCAGCGAGCGGCAAAAGGTACGTGAGAAGTACAAGCTCTCTGCAGCTGCGTATGAAAAATTGCGCGAGAAGGTAAAGGGCCCAGAAGATCTCGAGCGAGAATCGCAGTGGAATGAAGCTATGGCACAGCTACGGTTTGGGTTGGAGACAGAACCTGAGATGAAGAAAGCTCTCAAAGCACAGATAGAAAAAGATATCGCGCAGCAGGGAATAGAAGCTGTGCTTGCAAATCCAGATATTCCAAAAGAGATGAAGCAGCAACTAGAGAGTGGATCGTTTGAGGTTGATGTGGATAGCCCTACAGAAGATGTATCAGATCAATTAGTCGTGAAACCAGAAGGAAACATAGGAGAGAGTATTCCAGTATCTAAGACGTTGACGGAGTCGTATCTATCGCAGTTGTAGGTCGGCAAATAATTATGTCCATTGTGTACGTGAGGATGGGGCTAAAAAGCAACAAACAATACGCCGAATGCCGATGCCCAAAGTAGAAAACGCATAAAAGAGAAGGGAAGCGCGGGAATACTTTCCCGCAGGTGTTTAACGCCAGCATCATAATATATCTTTTATATATACTGCAAGGGTTTATTTACAAAGAGCCCTTGCCTAAAACAAAAAAGTCGAACACAATTTTATTTCATGTATACAAATTTTCTACGACTTTAAAATACTTAAGTCATCATCGCAAGCGGCCTTGTTAGGGATCTCCTTGCCGCAACCTTCGCAGAGGTGAACGATCATCCAGCCCTTCTTTTTGCGATGATCAATGCCGACCGGTTTCATCATACTTTTACAGGTTGACGCACGGTCTCCAGGGCCTGCATCGTCTACATGGCGACTCCATAAACACTTTGGGCAGTGGTTTCTGTACGATCCTGTTTCTAATGGTTCAACATCTGCATCGCAGTGTTCACAGGTAAACGGTTCTTGGCGAGCTATGAAAGGCATACGAGAAGTATAACGATATTTAATTGTACTTACGCACGAATTACTCCTCGAATATTTCGAACAATCCTTGCAAATCCTTCTGTATACTCAGGCTTGTTGAGATTGGTACTTGTATTATGGTATCCGAATATTTCTCCTTGAAAAAGATTTAAGTCTTTTCCGTGATTCATAACGATACCAGTAGCGAGAGCACATTGCTCATTAATTTCTGTTATAGCGTTGCTACGAAAGACCGATGGATAGAATTTGGTATCGTACTGAGGAAATTCTACTCGAGGATCTTCTGCATGAATATGTGCACCTGTAATACTAAGAGTATCTTTGTATCCAGTAATAACTTCTTTATTGTTACTTATATCCGCAAGTTCTTCTGCATACGCTAGAGCTTGTTGCCATTTAATACGACCTGTATCTATACAAACTTTTTTTCTTCCTCCTCCTTCATCAAGATCTATACGGATATTAAAATCTTTATATGCACCAGAACCAATTTCAAATGACATACGCGCTTGGCCATCTCTGTTTCGTGTTGGTCGAAAGTTTATACGCATACCAGATCTGCTATTTTTTTGTGTAACTTTTGCGGCTAGTGCAGTCCAAAATGTATCAAGTATCTTTGCGTACTCCTCAATGTCTAGCACGCTAATGATCGTCGGAATTTTGGCAATATTTCCCCGAACTGCACTGCTAAGTTGATAAAAATGCAACGCATGCTTACTTGTGAATAATCGAGAGCTGGCTAGTGTAGAAATTTGCTGAGGGGCAGATCTTTTATTAGACGTAAGATGATGTGCTGTTTCACCAAAATACAATGCACAATCTTCTTCCTGAGCATGAATGGCAAAAACGGTAGCCATACTTGTAGTTGCAGTAATCAGATCTTCTGTTTCAGTTTTCCAATCACCTACAAAAGCAATCGAAAGAGGATCTTTAAGTTGATTCGTAACGGTATCAAAAAAATTATACTGATGTGTATGTGCACTATTTAGGTGGTGCATTGTTTCTTGGAACCAGTCACATGTTTGCGTTATTAGTCGTGATTCTTCACTAAACATATGGGCTGCAAGAATTGCAAGTTCTGCATCGTATTCTTTCACTTTTTGTAATAGAGGAATGGGGCTATCTGCATTGCTTGTCTCTGCTAGAAAAGACTCAATTTCTGTATATTCTTCTCCAAAATCATCAAAGCCTGACACATTGATCATCATTAGTTCATATAGTGCTAAATGTTGAGAGGTAGTATGAATACGATCTTGAATACCAAGGGAATTTCCCATGCTAAGATGATGCAATACAAAATCTTTTTTGTTCATTTTCTTAGGAGGGTCTTCAACCGTATCTGATTCAAATTCGTCTTCCATAATAGTATTATAAATAAAATACTATATATGTCAATACTTTGTTATAAGTACAGATATACAATTAAATGTACTAATTATTAAACTTAAAGTGCAAAACATCACCATCTTTAACAATATACGTTTTCCCTTCTTGGCGAAGCTTCCCGGCATCCTTGGCTCCGCTCTCTCCGCCGAATTCGATGAAGTCTGCGTAGGCAATTGTTTCTGCTTTGATAAATCCCTTTTCGAAGTCTGTATGAATCACTCCTGCAGCTTGTGGCGCGGTGCTTCCTTTGAGTATGTTCCATGCACGAACTTCCTGCACTCCTGCAGTAAAGTATGTCTGGTATCCAAGGGCTTGATATGCAGCGTGGATCAATCGATCAAGTCCAGAGTCGGTAACACCTAACTCATCCAAGAACTCTTTGGCATCCTCTGCAGACAGATCTTGTAAATCCTCTTCGATCTTCGCAGAGATTGTAATCAGTTGCTCAGATTCATTAAGGTCCATCTGTGTTTTGATATCAGAAGCCTTGAGGGCATGAAGTTCGCTTTCTGCAACATTACAGGCATAGATAATAGGCTTATAGGTAAGCAGCTGTGCAGTCTTGAGGTATGCATGTTCTTCTTCAGTTACATCCGTTTCTATGGCCATCCTTCCTTCATCGAGCATTTTGCGGACCTTTTCTAGCGCAGCTAGTTCTTTGATTTTCTCTTTATCTCCACCTCTAGCCAAGCTCTGAAGTTTGTTCATTCTACCATCGATCGATTCCATATCAGCGATCATGAGCTCTGTCTCGATAATTTCTCTATCACGCTTTGGGTCTGTCTCTCCTTCGACGTGCGTGATTTCGGAGTCCACAAAGTGACGTACCACATGGCAGATGGCATCTACCTCACGGATAGCTCCGAGGAATTTGTTTCCAAGGCCTTCTCCTTTAGAGGCTCCTTTTACCAGTCCTGCGATATCCACAAATTCTATAGCGGTAGGAATCACTTTTTGAGGGTTTACGATTGCAGCCAATGCATCCAAACGCGTATCAGGAACCTCTACAATCCCTACGTTAGGCTCTATAGTACAGAAGGGGTAGTTCTGAGCCATTGCACCCTTAGAACGCGTTAGTGCATTAAAGAGGGTAGATTTACCTACATTAGGGAGGCCGACAATACCGATCTTGAGTGCCATCCGGGAAAATGTACAGGATTGCCTTATCTATGCCAAATATTTAGTTCACTTGACAAAAACAAGAAAAAGTATAGGATACTACTCCTATGTTTAGCAAAGACCTCTTCAAACGTTTTGTCGCTTCATTGGCCCTCGTATCCATTGCCAGCCTCATGGCAGGACAGGCTTTTGCCGCCAATTTTCCGGATACAGAAGGAACAGACTACAAAGCTGCCTTTACCTATCTCAGCAATCAGCAGATTGTGAAAGGGTATGCAGATGGCCTTGCTCGTCCCAACGCACCACTTAACCGTGTCGAAGCTCTAAAGGTTATTCTTATAGCTCAAGGAGAGTTTGCAGACCGCATTGCTCACTACGCAAAAAACACGCCCCCGATTCCCCTCTTTACCGATGTGGATCAGACCCAGTGGTACACGCCGTACCTCGAAGCTGCCTCAGAGAAATCTGTAGTTACCGGATATCCAGATAGGTCGTTTCGTCCTGGGCAACTACTTAAAACAGAAGAAGCAGTCACATTGCTGATGCGTACGTTTAATCTTACGGGCCCTAATGCGGTAGCCACTCTTAGTCCATATATAGAGAACCAGTCGAACCAGTGGTATACAGCATCCATTAATCAAGCCATCGAAAAGAATCTTGTCATGCACAAAGGAAAGCTGCGTCTTGGATCTGCCATTACCCGTGGTCAGTTCTTTGATATGGTGTATCGTCTGTATGCTATCCGTGCTAATAAGCAGACAGTCTTTGCAGGTCCAGAGCCTCAAGCTCAAGTTATTGCACAGCCAGTACCTCAGCCTATTTCTGTTGCCCGTGCAGTTCCAGGAGCAAATCCAGGATCTACAGGAGTATCTTCGTATAATAACGCGGATACAGTGCCTGCAAATGTAGTACTTAGTCCAAAGATCGACCACCCTTACGCCTCAGAAAAATACTTCTCTATTTCTATGCCAAGTATTGGTGTAACGGATCTTACCATTACGCACCCACAGGATGCCGTCTCCAAAGATGGTGTTCTCTCTGTATTAAAACAAGGAGTAGGACACCTCTTCTCTTACCCTGGTGGAGGAGGAAAGATGATGGTATACGGGCACAGCTCGGGGTACCCATGGGACGTATCAGAATTTACAAAGATCTTCCGTCGTATCAACGAACTAAATCCAGGAGACAAGGTATACATAACCTACGCAGGTACGTTATATGTTTACAAGGTAACGCACGAGCAGACGATTATTGCCAAAGACGCCAACAAAGCTTTCCTCGACGAAGGAGTAGGGGAGGAGCTTATTCTCTTTACCTGCTGGCCTCCAGATAGCATCGCACAAAGATACTTGGTACATGCGGTACCGGTGGAAACGGTTGCATTACAGTAGGGGTTCTTTATAGCTATGGAACCGATTAAGTGGCTAATAGAAGTCATATTTATCATTTCATTAATAATACTCAACGTTCAATTCTATCGAATACATCTTTAATCATGCAGGATGCTTATCTATGTTATTTCAAGAGAAATACCGAGTTGAATCAACCCGTCTACAAGGACGTGATTATGCCCAGCCAGGTAAATATTTTATAACGATTTGTACCAAGAATCGGCATCATTGGTTTGGGGAAATACGGAATGGAATAATGGGGTTATCGGATGTGGGGTGTATTGTGCATAATTATTGGATGCAAATACCCGATCATTTTTCACATATCCAATTGGATCGTTTTATCGTTATGCCCAATCATATTCATGGAATCATTTCCATACACCATCATTCGTTTTCGGTAGAGACGTGCGATTCGCACGTCTCTACGTATAAACATATATTTTCTCATGAATTACGCGTTATATCCGGGTTGATTATCCCACGACCAAAACCCGGATCAATTGGCTCAATTATCGGTCAATTTAAATCATCATGTACCAAACAAATACGATCGATGGGTTTCACCGATTTCGCATGGCAACCACGATTTCATGATCGTATTATTTGGAATAATAATGTGTTGCATACGATACGGAAATACATAAAAAATAATCCTACCCAATCCTCCGCAGTATCTCACGATCCACAAACTCCCTCTGCCGCCCATACGTAAGACGAGAGAGCTGCTTGAATGCCTCTCCTGCTTGTTCGTCTTTTACGAATGACGTGTCGAGCCATGGTTTTGGAACCTCTATACTAAATGGCCTCGATGGCTGGTTATTTACACTCAGTTTCATAGCACCATTAAAGGCATCGATATTAATGAGATCTTGATCCGAGAACACGGGAGCCATTTCTTTAGCACAGACCTCTGCATCCTGTGGCCCAATCTTATAGAACATCATTGTTCCAACGTTACCAAAGATCGCACCCTTAAGGCTTACCGATCCAGACAGTTTACTGTCTTTTTCGAGCTGGTCGATATATTGGTGCGCAAGAATAAGACCGAGACGATACTTACGAGCCTCAGAGAGAATAGATTCAATCGAAGGGGTGACGAAGTTCTGGAATTCATCGATGTAGAGGAAGAAGTCCTTACGCTCTTCTTTTGACATGCGTTGACGCCTCATGGCTGCGACCTGAATTTTAGACACGGCAATCATACCGAGAAGCTGCGCGTTAATATCTCCAACAAGACCCTTCGAAAGGTTCATCAAAAGAATCTTATTGTTACTCATACAGTCTGCAATATTAAACGCAGACTTGGTTTGCCCGACAATATTTCGAATCAGTGCATTGGTATAGAATTGACCAAACTTTGCGGCGAAGTAGGGGATCATCTCTTGTTTTTCACGTTGCCCTGTAGAGGCCATTTGTTTCTCCCAGAAGTTACGGATGATAGGGTTCTTTACCTTTGTAACTTTGTACTTCTGCCACTCTTCATCGGTAAAGAGTTTTACCATATCAGTAATAGCACCACCTTCTTCTTCATCTTCCATCAGGGTAAGACATCCGTTTCTAAAGTAGTCCTGGATACGTGGCCCGAAGATTTCTTCCCCAAACATCTTTACCATCATGTTCATCGCATCAAGTGCTACGAGATCTCGCTCTTCTGGGCCATCTGCCTCGAGGATATTCAGACCCATCGGACGTTCGGTATCTGCAGGGTTAAAGTAGATTACGTCATCTGCGCGTTCTCGTGGAATATACGGAAGCAGATCTTCGATCAGCGACCCATGCGGGTCTATGACACAGACTCCTTTTCCATTATGGAAGTCCTGGCGAGCCATCAGTTGAATAATTGAAGACTTACCAGTACCAGTCTGTCCAATAATATAGAAGTGACGAAAGCGATCCTCGTTGGCCATAAAGATCTTTTTCTTTTCACCACGAACAGTGTTGGTACCAAGGTACAGACCTTCTTCTGGTGTTCCTTTTGGTAGCGGCGCCATTTTAAATTGTTGCCACTTAATCATATCCACTTTGTTATATTTAAAATTTGGCAGATGGAAGAATGTGGCAAGTTCTGCAGTTCCAAAAAGCATTGTTTTATACATCAACCATTGCCCAACTGTACGTCGAGGGCTTCTGCGTATAAACCGTTCGATGACATCACCTTTTCTTCGTACTTGTGGCCTCTTAAAACTATTACCACGAATAACATCAAATTGAGCAAATGCGGTAATGATTCCAGAGAGTACATTCTGCGCCTTAGCTGGAGTTTCTGCAGATCCGATAGTACGAATCGTGCAGTAGTACCCAGGGTTGAGTGCTTTTTCATCCAGCATCTTACTGCGATCTTCTTGTACTTGGGTCACACGGTTCCCTGTTGATTCATTAGCATCGCTAAGACTGACCACTTCTGATGTTTCTGAAGATGTAAGCAAAGAGAACACCGCACTCATCCACGAGATGGGGCTATACCATTTTGCATGTGACTTCTGTGGGTTGATCATCTTTATCGCTGCTTTCTGTAGCTTCTTCTGCCAACCTCCTGCAGCTGGGCGAATCACAAATTGTATAGCGGCTCCTTCATCATCTTTGAGTTTAGAGAAGGCATTGGTAATGGCATTAAGAGGGTCACTCTTCATTTCTGCATATGTTCTAAAGCTAAAGGAATAGTCTTCTGCTGGAAGCAATGCTTCTGCTGCAGTATGAGAGTCTGATGTAAAGATGTTGTAGTCTTCTACTTCGTTAATCGTGACATCAGGGTAAAAAGAAGTTACCTGCTTTTCGACGATATGAGCTATAGATCGTGGGCACACAACAAAGAATAAGATCTCCCCTCCAAGTGCTGCATATTCCAGTGACAAATAATTCTGCCCTTGCCAGTACCTGGATATGCGGCTATTAAAAATACCGTAGAGCGATTGATACAGGTGGTCCATTACGCCGATCACTTCTTTAAAGTCCTGACCAGAAGAGAATTGCTCGGAGGTAGACTCTTTATCTTCTTTACTTTCTTTCTTAGGCACAATGATCTGTAAAAACACCATTGCTTCTCCGCGTCGCCTATCAGCGTTCCGTCTACACATCCAGAGCCCCAGGAAGCTTATTGTTCCTGCTGCGATAAGGCCAATGACGATGTCTATCAAATCCATTGCGGGCATCTTACCATTATACCACGTCTAAAGAGTATCTGATAGGGAATTTGGTCTATACAGAGCCAAGAAAGAAAAAATACTATTGTTTCTCTGCCCAGTACTGTTTGGCTTTTAGAAGTGTCTCTACCATTTCGAGGAGTTTACGGATGGTCATTTCGCTCTTAATAAAGTAGTCATCAGCTCCAAGATCTAGTCCACGCGCCTTATTTTTCTCATCACCAAAGTTTGTCAGCATGATAATAGGGAACTTTCGCCCTTCTTTTGGATACTTTTCTAATACGCCAAATCCGTCGAGAATAGGCATACTGATATCAAGAACAAGGATGTCTGGCTCTTTCTTCTGGATCTCAGCGATGGCCTCTTCTCCATTTTGCGCAGTACGTATGGTGTATCCGCTTAATGTAAACTTCTTTGTATAGACCTCACGGAGAACCGCGTCATCTTCTGCAATTAGGATATCAGCATTTGCCATATAGTTTATTATAACAGAAAAATGTTCTAAAGTAAATTGCTCAAAACAAGGGAAAAGTGTGGATAGTATAGGAGAACCAGATCTGTTTATGCCAAAAAACAGGTTGCTACTCCTGGATTTTGGGTTATTAGACTCTTAAGTCTTAGACGAAAATACGGACATATTCTACGATTTTTGTGTCTCCGAGCAGTTCTCCAACGAGCTTTCCTGGCTCTTTAACAAATTCCTGGGTTGTGAGGGCATTCTCTTCTCGGAATTTCTTTTCTTTTCCGATCATAATCTTCTCCATGATCTCAGCAGGCTTGCCTTCGGCTGCAAGTTGCTCTGTCCAGATATCGCGCTCTTTTTCTACCTCTTCGTCAGTAACTTCTTCTGGATTGATATACGTCGGATTCATTGCAGCAGCATGCATTGCAATATCTTTTGCAAGATTCTCAGACCCTCCAGAGAGACCGATAACAACACCAATCTTCCCGTTGCTGTGAACATACACTCCAGACACTGCAGCTTCGGTGCGTTTCATTTCACCAAGCGAGATGTTCTCACCAAGTTTTTGTACAAGAGCTGGAATCTTTTCTTCAGCAGCAGCCTGAGCCTTTTCGAGTCCTTCATTGAGAAGGATATCTGCAAGCTCCTGGCCTACTGTCTGGAAGTTATCATCACGTGCTACGAAGTCTGTCTCGCAGTCGATACGTACCATGGCAGCTTTACCACTGGAATGTGCAGAGAAGACAGAGCCTTCACTCTGATCGCGTTCAGCTTTTTTTGCAGCAGCAGATGCCCCCTTCTTTCGAAGGATCTCAATAGCCTTTTCTTCATCTCCGCCAGCTTCTTCAAGTGCATTTTTGCACTGCATAATAGAGACTCCTGTTCGGGAGCGAAGGGAGTAAACAGCTTTTGCATCAATAGTAGACATAGTAGTGAGAGGTTAGTAGTTAAATGATTATTTCTTTTCTGCAGGAGCGCTTCCCCCCATAGCCTCGAGGACAGTGTTCATGATCAGTTCGATAGATTTTACGGCGTCGTCGTTTCCAGGAATACATTTAGTAAACAAATCAGGATCTGCGTTACTATCACAGATACCATATACAGGGATACGAAGCTTGTTAGCTTCCAGCACTGCAACACGGTCGCGAACAGCATCGATAACAAACACTGCATCAGGCATAGTCGTCATTTTTGAAACACCACCAAGAGCGATATCAAGCTTGGTAAGTTCTTTACGAAGCTGCGTCTGTTCTTTTTTGGTGTACTTTTCGATCTCACCAGTTTTAAAGCTGCTCTGAAGATCAAGATAATGCTTAATACGCTTTCTGATTGTATTCCAGTTTGTCAGTAGTCCTGGAAGCCATTTCTTTGTAACGATTGGATGGCCAAGTGCCTCGGCAAACATTTCGATGTAGATAATACTCTGCTGTTTTGTAGAAACAAACAACACAGTTTTTCCTTCTGCTTGAAGCTTTGCAAGAATCTCACAGACCTCATCGAGGGCCTTTTTCGTCTGAACAAGATCGAAGATATGTACTTTGTTTTGTACACCGTAGATATAGGAAGCCATCTTTGGGTTCCACTTATGTTTTGGGTGACCAAGGTGACATGCTGATTGCAGAAGATCTTTTTCTGTAACAGTAGACATAGGAGAAATGGATAGTGGATAGAGGGTAATGGATAAATGAATATCCTGTGATGTGATCCTTAGCTGCCCTTTCGCGTCATCTCACCTAGTACGGCAGGCCCCGATATGGGGAGGATCCGTTGTGATCTGCGAAAAGTGTGAAGTATGTATACCGATAAGCCGAATAAAGAGCAAGAAAAAGCTTGGTGAAATGTCCATTTTTCTTAGCGAATGGTGATCGTAACTCCTTGGAAAAATACCGCTAGTGACTTATGGGTCGTACCCAATTAGGATGCCCGCCCACCAACGAATATGATCACCTACCCTCATCAACCAAAAGACAGCAGAATGCGCCAAGTACGTAAGAAATTACGTGGCATAGCCCGAGACCTTGCAATCCTGCGTTACTACCTCAAAGATCGCGTTCCGCATGATCAGCAGAAAGAATTTAAGTATCAACTACAACGGGCGTTTGATGCAGGGCGAGCATTTTCCGAAGTACAGAATATCCCCTCGGTCCCTCCTGTGGATGAGGAGGGAATGATCAAAATTGGACCAGAGCTTCGCGACCATATTCTCGAGATGCGACAGATCTATTATGAGGTCGATCAACTGCGAGAGATCGTCGCCAATATCTTTGATAAGCATTCTCAGAGCATGCTCAAAAATCTCTTGTACGAACAAGAGGAAAAACGAACGGGGACTGAGTTTGCGGAGATAGAAGTTTAATTCTTCCAATACTCAGCAATCTCCGCTCGAAGATCACTAATCTTCACACGCTTTTGCTCAAGCGTATCACGGTCGCGAATCGTAACAGTATCTGGATCTCCTTGCTCGCTGTCTTCTCCAATAGTTCCAAAGTCTACGGTGATACAGAGAGGCGTTCCGATTTCATCCTGTCTGCGGTACCGCTTACCAATACTTCCGGTGACATCAAAGTCTGTTACAAGATTCGTATGTTCTAAGAGCATCTCGTGCACTTCTTTTGCTTTGGCAACGAGGTGTTCTTTTTTGCTGAGAGGAAGGATAGCAATGTCGATAGGGGAGAGTCGCTTATCAAATTTCATTACCGTTCGTACATCACCGTTCTCGAGTTCTTCTTCGGTATAAGCATCTATAAGTACTGCAAGGGTGACACGATCAGATCCAAAGGATGGCTCCATGACATGTGGAGTAATTTTCCGCTGTGCATCATCAGGATCCGTGTACTGTAACGATTGCCCACTAAATTTCTCATGTTGCTTTAGGTCATAATCACTACGATATGCTACTGCAGCACATAACTCTCCCCATCCGAAAGGGAAATTGTATTCGATATCTGTAGTTCCTTTAGCGTAATGTGCAAGTTCATCTGGCTCGTGGTCTCGTAGACGAAGATTTTCTTTTGAAATACCAAGGACATCTTGAATAAATTCCATACTGCGTGCTTTCCATTGTTCATATAATTTTTTCCAGTCCTCTCTCTCTGGATCAAAGAAATATTCAATCTCCATTTGTTCAAATTCCCGTGTTCTAAATGTAAAATTCCCTGGGGTAACCTCATTACGAAATGCTTTACCAATTTGCCCAATTCCAAAGGGAAGTCGCATACGCATAGACTGAGATACATTGAGGAAGTTCACAAAAATACCTTGTGCAGTTTCTGGGCGTAAATAAATATCTGTTCCCTCACCCTCAATAACTCCTTGCTGTGTTTTAAACATCAAGTTAAATGGTTTTGGCGGTGTTAATTCTCCGCCGCAGTATGGGCATGGCATAAGTAATCCTGTTGTCGCTAATTGCTCAGTAGCCAAATATTTTATCAGTTCTTTCATTGAACTTAATATAAGGATGTCCTCATTAGAATCTTTAGTAGCTTTCGAGGCATTTTCAAGGAATTCCGCTAGCCAAGAGATTGTCACAGATGGATTTCTTACAATAGCCAAATTTGGCGCAAGTGTTTTTGCATCTTTCTCACCCCATGCCTTTAAGTCAAGTAAGGAAACCTCTTCATTTCTGTAGAGCTTTGCAAGCGACTGAAACCAATGACTGTTTTCTACTAGTTCTGGCCAGTGATCTTCTCGTACCATTTTTTTACAGTGCTTACATGAGCTGATCAAATCAGCAAAAGAGCCAACATGGCCACTGGCTTCCCACACTTTTGGATTCATCAGAATAGATGCATCTAATCCAACCATGTCCGTTTGCTTGTGAATAAAGTGATTCCACCACTCACGTTTTACGCGATTTTTAAGCTCTACACCAAGTGGTCCATAATCCCACGTATTAGCAAGACCTCCATAGATCTCAGATCCTGGGAAGATGAATCCTCTGCGCTTGCAGAGAGAGACGACTTGGTCGAGGGAGGTAGCTGGCATGTACAGGAGAGAGTAGCAGGGTGGGGGAGGGTTTCCTAGCTACGTTATTGGGAAATAAAGGGAATAAAGGGAATAAGAGATTAGAGGAATGCTTTCCGAAGACTAGTGGTAAGCGAGCCCGTTTTCTGTATGCACCTTTCTGCAAAAGCAAAATCATCAGCAGTAATATATTCCAACTCCCTAGAGAGAAGACATTGGTAATGCACTTCCTCTAGAGAGCTTAGTGCTATCTCGAAGAATCGAGCCTTTTCTTTATTAGATCGACGAGCATTTCCTTCCGCAAGATTCATCTGCATCCCGTATTGCCCTTATTTCTCATATCCCCTTTATTTCCCTTGTATTAGCTCCAAAACCAGTTCCAATCCTCTTAAGAACCCTAATTGATGCATTTCTAAATATACTAAAATATGCTATAATAATATAGCTTTGAAACAAATATTACAAAAAGTAAACATCAGGCTAAAGTATGCATTTGTCGCTGTAACAAGCACTTTTCCTGTTCCTGCAGCGGCTGCAGCCCCTGGAAAACTCTTTGCAGAGTCTTCAGATAGAGGTGCTCACATGATTATGATGTTTGTGACATTCGTTATTATCTCTGCAGTACTCATACGGATATGGATGGGAATTATGAACCACTCTGCAGTGCATCACGATTCGATTGATACAATAGAAGCGCAAAAGCGAGCACCATATCTACCTTCATTGAGAACGATTATTACAACAGTAATCTGCACAGCAGGTTTGTTCTTGCTTAGTCTTAAAACAATGGACGGCATCGTTCCATTCCATGGACCGAATGGACAATCGAACGCTGCGATCTTCTTTGGTGCCATTGGCCTTATCAGTATCTTTGCAGAATTTCTTTGGCCGAAGGCGAAGCACTATGTGTTTGCCTTCTCTATAGGAACACTGGTTACATTTATTCTGGTAGGCTTTTACTACATGTTGTTTTATAGGTCGGTTCAGCAAGATCCATTCTTTATGGCTCTTGGTATTATGTGTGTCGTTATGGCATGGAGGTTCTTGTTTGGGCCGTGGAGACCTAAGGTAAAAGCGACTGTTCTTGGGACATTTATCTTGTGGCTTGCAGTACATATATTTATGAAAGAAGCGCCAACGCAGCGTTCTGCACACTTACTTGCCACACTTATCGCATTTATCCCAGCAGTGATCTGGTGCATGCTCTTCCTTAAAGAGCACAAGCAACGTATGAGCCTCGTTATCCTCATGTTCTTTGCAGGAATGCTCTCGACAGCACCTGTCCTCTTTTATGATGCAATGGTACGACACAAGGTAGAACTGCAGTTCTTCCTCTTTAGTGTCACTCCTGAAAACTTCACACGAAGCTCCAATGCATTCGTCAGTGGAAACCTTGTCGGGGTTACCGGAGTACAATCAACAATCGTAGTAACGCTCATTTCCTTCTTGATCGTCGGTCTAATCGAAGAGATCTCGAAGTTCTGGGTCCTTAAAAAGAGTGGTCGCAACTTCTTTAGTTCTATTGATGACGTATTGCAGCTTGGTATTATCGTCGCAATCGGATTTGCCTTTGCAGAAAACGTGATGAACCCAAGTTACTTCTTGGCATTTGTTCGTTCATACCTCATTAACCCAGAAGTTCCTATGTGGGGAGCATTTTTTGGTAATGTTCTTGGTCGTGCGATTCTTACAAACATGGTACATATTCTTTCTACTGGAGTATTTGCGTACTTCTATGGAAAGATGTTGTTTGCAGGTCCTGTACTCGAAGAAGAGCATAAAGCAGGAAAGATCCACCCTATTCCGCACATGGTTCACAGTATCTTCCGTATTCCAGAAAAGCTGGCTTTCCGTCGTGAGAGTATTACCCTCGGTCTAGTAGCGTCTGTAACGCTTCATGGAATGTTTAACTTCTTGGTAACACTTCCAGATCTTCTTCCGGGAAATCCTCGAACAGTAGGAGACCTACTCGGGAGCAACCCCGATTCACCGTTGCATTACATCGCACTACTAATAATTCCGTCTATGTTCTACGTTGTTGGGGGTTTTTGGATTCTCTCTATTCTCTTTTACAAGAAAGAGTGCATGAAAGAGCGTGGAGTATTAGTCGAAGCAGATACATTTATTCCAGCAGAGAGTTTTTATTCGCAGTATGCGAAGTAAGTTATTGACCATACACTCACGCGTACAGTTCTTTGATATCAGTAATACCCAAGGTACAATGTGATCAACCTCTTCTATATTGATATGAAACGATTTTCTCGAATACTTTCTGCAACACTTCTTTTTGTGCTTCTTGCTCCCGTAGCAAGCTTTGCCGCAAGTGCAGATGATGCATTACCAGGATACGGAGACAGCGTAGTTATTTCTCGAGGAGACTTTATCCGTGCTGCGGTGCAAGTCTTAGAGATGGAGAACATGTCAGTAGATGAAACTATAGATTTGCCATATCGTAGAGTCGCTAGGGGATTAGAGAAGTATATACGTATCGCTCATACAAAAGATGCACTGGAGGCATTTAGATATGATCTATTGCTTGCGCAGGATATAACGAGGGGTGATGCTCTCCGTGTACTGGTGAATCTTTCAGGGAAAACAACAACAACACCTGCTTCCTTTAAAGATGTACGCATAGGATCGGAGGAAGAGTACGCAGTACGAGTAGCTATAGACCAAAAGTGGATGGAGCCCATTCGTAATGATTTGTTTGGAGTAAGAAGAAAGCTCACTGGGCGAGAGGCGATACTCCTTCTAAGAAAAGCTTCTGGAGAAACGATGATGCCAAGTACAACGAACAACACGAATGGAAATTCTACAACCATTAAAGTAAATTATACGTCGCAGCAGAGACTGATGAATCTACCAAAGACACAGATACTCGAGTCTATTTGGAGTATGATTGAAAGAGAATTTTACTATACCGATAATATCGATGTTGATGAGGCAGCATTTGGTGCTGCAGAAGGATTAGTAAAAAGCTTGGGAGATAAATACACTACATTTATGCGACCTGTGCGTGCACAGCAATTCCAGACTCAGATCAAAGGAGAGGTAACCGGCATCGGGGCACAGGTAGAGTATATTGATGAAATATTCACCATTATTTCTCCAATTAAAGGTTCTCCAGCAGAAGCCGCGGGCTTAAAGCCTGGAGACCAAGTAATCAAGGTAGATGGTGTACCGCTCGCAGGACTCTCTTTTATGGATGCTGTCGATAAAGTACGAGGTCCTAAGGGGTCAAAAGTAAAACTGACGATTCGTCGAGATGGTATAGAGCTTGATTTTGATGTGCTCCGCGATATTATTCGTGTTCCAGAGGATATTATTACGTGGCAAGGAGATATTGCCGTAGTGCAAATTACACAGTTTGGACGTGTGACCCAAGAAGGACTTCGTCCTCAGATGGAGGAAATTGTGAAGAAAAATCCAAAGGGTATTGTTCTTGATCTTCGTAGCAATCCAGGAGGACTTCTCTCTGCAGCAAATCTTGTTGTCAGCCTCTTTGTTCCAAAAGGAACGCCATATGTAGAAGTACGTTCTCGAAAAGATCAGAGTCTATCGCTAACGACACAAGAACAAGTAGTGCCAGATTCCATTCCTGTTGTCGTTCTGGCTAACGAAGGATCTGCTTCGGCTTCAGAAATTGTTGCTGGTGCGTTGCAAGACCTCGATCGCGCAACAGTCGTTGGAGCAAAAACATTCGGAAAAGGAACAGTGCAACAGGTGTTAGAGTTTAATGATCAAAGTAGCCTCAAGATGACTATCGCAGAGTGGTTTACACCGAACGGCGGTAAGATCGATGGAATCGGCGTTCATCCCGATATTGGTATTTCTGAGATAGAAGGAAGAGACGCACCGTTGCTGAAGGCACTTGATCTATTGCGGTAAACTCAAAAACCAGCACTGGTTCTGCAGATCTTGACTCAACAGGTAGCAGTCCGCGTGCGAGAGAACACCGAGATAGGACTGTAGTGATTGATCGACGCTCTCAGGCGAGATATGCCCCGCTTTGCAACTATCGATTCGATCACTGAGCTTCCTCATCATGCGTCGCTCTGTTTTCGTGCGAAGCATACGGTGATGCGGCAGGAGCATATATCCAAGGAAATCGATGCCTTGCTTGTATTTCAGGAACGCATCGAGTTCTTCACGGCTTGCCGCGACGATCACGAAGTCATCCGTGTACCGGACGAAGTGTTTGATCCTGAGTGTATGTTTGATGAATTGATCGAACTCGTTGAGGTAGACATTGGCAAAGAGCTGAGAAGTAAGATTGCCGATAGGGATTCCCTTCCGCCCGAAGAGTTCGGGATCCTTGGCAAAGGAACTCCCGATGATTTCACAGAGCAACGCAATGGTTTTCTCATCCTTTACCCGTCTTCCGATGATATGGAGGAGTATGTCATGATCGACGGAAGCAAAGAACTGATGGACGTCGCATTTGAGAACAAAGCATGGGCGTGTCCCGTTCCGGCTCACACTTTTTAGC
Organism: bacterium; assembly: GCA_027592135.1. Taxonomy (GTDB): domain Bacteria; phylum Patescibacteriota; class Gracilibacteria; order Peribacterales; family Peribacteraceae; genus UBA2170. The sequence continues at coordinate 19,807 of JAQCIJ010000001.1, forward strand.
ATCCCATCGAGTGCGTTTACCGCTTTGTGCGTCCCTTTGCCTTTCTGGCAGGAAAAATTGAGTACCGAGAAAACGGCATGATGCAGAATGCGATCCCGCACACTTGCATTGTGAATGCGGCGCTGTTTTGGATCGCAAATGGTGAAAGCGCTGTAGGATTCGTGCCGGTATGTTCCGGCTGCAAGTTCCCGATGCAGGGCAAAGAGATTCTGCTCCATCCTGCGCTCAAATTCCTGCACATCCTTCCGAGCTTGTTTACCCTTCCGAAACTCCTCCCATGCAGTAAAAAGGGTTTCCTTTGAGGTAATTTTGCCGAAAAGGTGCTTGTATACCTTCATTGCTGCATTGTAGAAGTTTTCGGGGACATTGACAGAAACTAACTTTTATTATAAGTTATGCCAAGTGTTCTTTCAGAGCATCGTCAAGATTCAGGTAAAGAGACAAGCTCTCTGTGCATTTTGCGTGCTTAGGGCGCTTGTCTCATTTCCGAGCAAGTCCGAGCCGACGGTACAATCGGTAATACTTGTATGCCCTAAGGGGTAAAGGAGAATCTCATGAAGACCGCCGCAACAAGCTTGACTAGCCTACCACAGAAGAAGATCACGACTGGCCTCAAGCGACTCCAAGAGGCAGGCATCACACCAGAGCGATGGCTAGCCATGCTCGACGCAGACCCTGCTTCCATGCAGAGACTTGTGCGCTACATCAGGACGGGGTGTCCCTTTTTGGGGACGGGTGTGTCCTACGATGCGGCCACGGTTGGTCGCACTCTCGGATTCTCCTGCGAGTGCAGCGAACCCGTCCCAAAGGCCAACGACGGCGAAATCGTCGTTTACTACGGAGGCTGGAGCCTCGGCGATCTCGTCGGAACGGGCAAGGTGGTCAACCACCTGTCTTCCGAGAGGGAGACGTGGAAGGCCGAACCGGGGTACTATCGGGTGCTTCTGCCCGTCCCTGATTCAAATAGGAAGACGTGGAGTCAGCAAGCGGGTGACGAGGACAGCATGCTTGTCCGTCAATACGACGGGTGGCAGCCCATCCCAACACCCGTTGGTGCAACTGCACTGGCCGTGTATCTCGGTATCAGTGGCGAAGATCTCCTCAAAGGGAATTTCGCTCGCTGTGATGAGGCGCTCCCCGACGATCGCCACGCCGCACTCTGCGTCGACGAGGGTCGCGTGGGCGTCGACAGCGACTACTGGGGTGGCTGCTCCAGCGGCCGCGTCTATCTCGGTGCCGCTCGGAAGTCCTGAGCCTTGAGTCTTGAGGGCTTGCGCCTTCTTGACGCCTTGAACCTCCGCGACATTTTTTTCGCGGGGGTTCTTTTTTGATACACTGCATTTGTGCATCGCTCTTGTAGCCGGGATCACGGTTCCGTCTCGCGGCGCACCTCGTCTCTGCTTACCCGGCGTAGCCTTGGCGAAGTCGGGCAATCACCGAAGCGATGAGCGTAGGTGAAAACTCACCGGAGTGTCGCGTCTCTACGGAGCACGACAGCGAGTGGGCTCAGACGAAGGAACTTCTTGCTCATTCTCAGCGGAGATATGGGTCACACCATTGCTCCCGAATGAAATACAGGGAGAAGAGGATATAGGTCGCAAGGCGGTAAACCTCGACTTCCGGTGTCTATAGACGGGAATGGGCAACATAGCGCTACCCAACGATAACCACGCCGAACTCTACGTCAACGAGGGTCGCGTGAACGTCAACAACAACTGGGATGACAACTCCAACGACAACGTCTATCTCGGTGCCGCTCGGAACTTCCTTCAGTCAGTCCGAACAACTCTCTCGAACAACCGTGAGAGAGTTGTCCTATTCCTTTACATCGAGGATCAGGTTCTCTACTCGCTGCCAAAGTGTGTAGCGGTCTGCCTTCGAGACGATACCGCGCAGACCGTGGAAGGTGCGGTAGAGATCGTATGCACGGCGCAGAATGGGGATATCAAAAGCATCTCCCCCTCTGTCTGTATTCATCTACATATTGCTGTAAAACTGATTTTTTCTATTCTTATCTCTGTACTCTTCACGCTTGAGAGCCTTTTGGCGCGTAAGACGCTTCGTAGGTTTTTTCTTGTTGTGGCCCAATTCACGAAGCAGCTTCATAAGTCCTGTTTTTTGGACCTGACGCTTAAATCTCTGCTGAAGAGCATCATTACTTTCATTGCCTTTTTTGTGAGCGTGTACTGTCATTTCTGGGGCAGCTTAGGGAGACTGAGATACTTTAGCAAGTATTTGAATTAAAAAAGCAAAGTTCTCTTGCATTGATTCCCTGCGATATTCCCTCTAGAATCCACTGCGATATGGCCAAAAAAGATGCATATTCAGCGGATCAAATACAAGTCCTAGAGGGCTTGGAGCCTGTGCGAAAGCGCCCAGGTATGTACATTGGATCTACGGATGTTCGTGGCTTGCATCACTGTGTATACGAAATTGTAGATAATTCTGTAGATGAAGCGATGGCAGGCCATTGCGATACAATCATTGTTACCATGCATGATGACGGTTCTATTAGTGTAGAGGATAACGGACGAGGTATTCCTGTTGATATACACCCAAAAAAGAAGCTCCCAGCACTCGAAATTGTACTCACAACTCTGCATGCAGGTGGAAAATTTGGAGGAGATGATTCTGGTTATAAAGTATCTGGAGGTCTTCATGGAGTTGGTTCTTCTGTAGTAAATGCACTTTCTGACAAGATGAGAGCGGAAGTATATCGTGATGGAAATGTGTACCACCAAGAGTACAAGCGTGGTAAGACACAGTACGCTCTTAAAACAGAAGGAAAAACCAAGAAGAATGGTACAAAGATTCAATTCTGGCCTGACGGGACGATCTTCGATACGCTTGAGTTTTCTATGACGACATTGTTAACGCGGTTTCGTCAGCAGTGTTACCTTACACGTGGTATCACAGTTGCACTTCTTGACGAAAGGCAAAAGCGACCAGAAGAAGATAAAAATCATCCAAGACTGTATCGCTTCTCTTTCGAAGGAGGCATTGCTGCATATGTTCGTCACCTCAACGAGTCGAAAGAAGCTGTAGGGTCACCTATCTGGTTCGAGAAAGATACCGATGATGGAATGGTAGAAGTGGGACTCCAGTACACACAGAGCTTTCAGGAACATGTTGTTTCGTTTGCTAACAACATTCACACAACAGAAGGTGGTCACCACCTTTCTGGTTTTAAGGCAGCGATTACACGAACTATTAACGCCTATGCTCGCAAAGGAGGATTCCTTAAAGAGAAAGAAGAAAACCTTACTCCGGATGATGTGCGAGAAGGATTAACAGCAGTAATCTCTGTTCGTCTTAAAGAGCCACAGTTCGAAGGTCAAACCAAGGCTAAACTTGGAAATGCAGAAATGAAAACTGCTGTAGAGCAGGTGGTAAATGAAAAGCTTGCAGAATATCTCGAAGAGCACCCAGCAGAAGCAAAAGAAATTATCGGAAAGTGTAGCCTAGCTGCTCGTGCTCGACTTGCTGCTCGTGCAGCTCGAGATAGCGTTATCCGTAAAGGTGCACTCGAAGGAATGACTCTGCCAGGAAAGCTTGCCGACTGTAGTAGTCGCGACCCTTCAGAATCTGAGATCTTCATTGTTGAGGGAGACAGCGCCGGTGGTTCTGCAAAACAAGGGCGCAACCGAAAATTTCAAGCAATCCTGCCACTTCGTGGAAAAATCCTGAACGTCGAACAGGCTAGGCTTGATAGAATGCTTGCAAACAACGAAATCAAGTCTTTGATTATTGCTATGGGTATTGGAATTGGAGAGATTAAAGATCTTTCAAAGCTTCGCTACCACCGTATTGTAATCATGACGGATGCGGATGTAGATGGAGCGCACATTCGTACGCTACTTCTAACGCTCTTTTACCGATACTTCCCAGAACTTATTGAGGCTGGATATTTGTACATCGCACAGCCACCGCTCTATAAGATTTCTAAGGGGAAAGATCAGCGCTATGCATACACCGACGAGCAGAAAGAAATAATACTTACCGATATGGGAGTAAATCCAAATGATGAACAGGATTCAGGGGCGATAGAAGAAACAGAAGAAACAGAGGAAGCAGAGGAAACAGAGGAAGAGGGAGAAGCAAAGACAAAGAAGAAGTCTAGAGCGAACATCCAGCGCTATAAGGGTCTTGGAGAAATGAACCCAGACCAACTTTGGGAAACCACAATGGATCCAGAAAACAGAATCATGCTTCGTGTAACAATGGAAGATATCGAAGCTGCAGATAACGTATTTTCAACATTGATGGGACCAGAAGTTCCACCACGCAAAAAGTTTATCCAAACGCACGCGAAGGGGGTAAAAAACCTAGATATATAAGCAGTAAGAGGCAGGCGGGCGGTTAGTCCTCAAACCCATCCCTCAGCACGTACGTATCGAGGTTCTCTTTTCCAATCAGTTTAATAATTTCTGGAACTGCTTTATCGATCTTAACCTCTCTCTGCTTACCTAGAGCCATATCTCGCAAAATAATGGTTCCTGCTTTTACTTCCATTTGGCCAAGTAATAATGTGTACTTTGCGCCAAACTTATCGGCGAGGCGCATTTGGCTTTTAAGACTTGCTTCACCAAGAGCACCAAGTGTGTGCACACCCAAGTCTCGCAATTCAGAAATTAAACTAAGACATTTCTTTTTAGCACTAGGCCCAAGCTGTGCGACAAACACATCGATTTGGTCTTTGTGTGGAGCTTGCACACCTGCTTGTTTCATCTGGTAGATAATACGTTCCATTCCTCCAGCAAATCCAACACCAGGAGTAGGTTGGCCACCAAGCATCTCCATAAGTGGATCGTACCGCCCACCTCCACCTACTGAATTTTTTCCTCCGGTATCGTTATCAAAGAACTCAAAGACGGTTTGGTTGTAGTAATCGAGCCCCCGAACAAGTTGGTTGTTTTCGACATATTCATCACCAAGCTCATCAAGATATTCTTTTACGGTATTGTGATATTCTTTGCTTTCCTCACCAATGAATTGGTCCAACGTCGGAGCATTCTTTAGTAAGATGCGTGTGTCCTCTTCTTTGGAGTCCAAAAGTCGAAGAGGATTTGTTTCGAGCCGAGTTCGGTCTAGTTCTGGTAAGTTTCGCTCCTTTCCAATGAAGTAATCCTTAAGAGCGGTGATGTATTCTTGGCGGTTTTCTGCAGTACCAATATTATTGAGCTGTAATGTAAGACGATCGTGAATGCGGAGGTCTTTAAAGATTTTATTACACACGTGAATTAACTGTGCATCCAAAGAGGGGTCACTAAGTCCAATAACCTCTAGGTCAAATTGGTGGAACTGACGGTATCGTCCTTTTTGTGGACGGTCATGTCGGAAGCAAGGCCCAATAGAATAGAGCTCCACAGGTTGTGGCAATTGTTTCATGCCATGTTCGATGTAGCTTCGGCAGATGCTTGCGGTAAATTCTGGTCGCAACGCATACTCTTCCATTCCTTCTTCGCTGTGGTGTGAACCCACCATAAACAGCTCCTTCTCGACAATGTCGGTGTGCTGCCCAATTCCTCGTTCGAAGACTTCTTTCTTTTCGAATGTAGGGGTGTCTATACGCTTAAATCCTGCCTGCCTGCAGCGGTGACGTACAGCCTTCTTAATGTAGGTGTGGTACTGGTGATCCTCTGGTAGGACATCAGATGTTCCCTTTGGTGTGCGATATTTTACTTCAGACATCCGAAATAGCCTAGCAGATCAAGAGATCTTAGCCAAGGGGCTTATTTGATATTAAATGGCTCGTCTTCGTCCGTCTCCGTCACGTCACTTCGTGACGGACTACGACGGGGCTACGACGCAGCACCCTTGAGAAAGTTGAGGCACACCACGACGAAGTGCCGAGCTTCGCGAGGCACGAAGACGGGTGGGGCGAGAAATGGGGTTCGAACCCACGACCTTCCGGACCACAACCGGACGCTCTAACCAACTGAGCTACTCTCGCCATATGTAAACAGCCCGCATATCCTACTAGTGCAAAAGCTCAAATGGAAGGTATTCCGTCTGTTTTACGCAGGCTTTTCTCCTGGGTCTATGTCTGGAGTATCCATTGGAGGAACCTCCATAGGCTCGATATCCTCTGCTGTAATAAAGGCAACAGGCTCATTATCATCAGATTCTGTTGCAGAAATCGCTGCACTTTCAGGGGCCTCCTGCTCTCCTCCTTTTCGAGTTTTTAGATTTTCTCTGTACCGCTGACGCTTTTTGCGCTTCCGTTCACGCTCTCGATCCAAAGCTTCTGGGCTCTTTTCTCCATCTACTGGAGCTGCTGGCACAGGCTCGGTTGTCGGTGCAGGCACTACTGCAGGTTCTGGTGGTGGAGCAACCTTACCAACTTTCCCATCCTCCACTGGTGTCGCAGGAGTTTGCCCTTCTGCTTCTGCCTTTTGAATACCTGCTTGTAGCCAGTCTGGAGCATTATTTGTATCTGCTTGTAGTTGTTCTACAGATGGTTGCAATGCTGTGTGGTCTACATTGGGTGCTGGCGTATCGACAATTGGCGCAGTAAGAGGAGCAGGTTCTACTGGAGCTGTAGCAGCAGGAGCTGGAACAGTTTCCTGCAACCACGAAGGAGTGGCAGCAGTCTCTGGTGTAGGAGCAGGCTCAGGATCTGGAGCAGGCTCTGATGGGGTAATAATCACCTCTGGTTCTGGAATTTCCACAGGTGGTTGTGGAGCAATATCTTCCTGAGGAGGTTCAGGAATTTCCTCTGCCAGAATCTCCATTGGTGGAGCTACGTCTTTTACAGCTTCTTCGGGTGTTTTTACCATAGTCTTCTCTGCCTTTTCCATTACTCCTTCTAGAGAGAATCCTTTCTTTTTTACTTTTCCAATAATAAAGAAAATCAGAGCTCCAATAACCGAAGAGCCGACAAGGCTGAGTATCAGCTTAATCACAATACCAAGAATTGCACTTCCTTCTTTTTGCTTTTCTACATTCTTTAACGGATCGTTCGTTTTCCCATCTGGACCTTCTACCGTAGTGGTATCTTCTTTTAATCTATTAACGGTAACATCTTCTTGAACGGTTTCTAATACCTTTCCAGTTTTTAAATCACGTACTTCTACTTGCACCTTATAGAGACCAGATTCTGCAAAGTCATGAATAGGCCTATCATGCAAGCTTGTTATACCGTCGCCAAAGTTCCAATGGAGCAGTAATGGCTTTTCTTCTCCTACAGGAAGGCGAAGAGAAAAATGCACTTCTCCATTATCACTCTTTAGTACCATGATGCGCATTTGCGTTTCATCATCAATGTTTGAGTTTTCTTTTTGCATTTCTTGAGGATTTTCTTGTAGGATTTTTGATCCTACCGCATATGAGGTAAAGTTTGCTGTTCCATCTTTAAGTAGTGCTCCTAGACGAATAGTGCGTGGAGTTGCATTGACAAACCACACATGAAGAGGATTTCCTTCCGATCGAAAAAGTGTATTTCGAGTATCTTCATCATTTTCCAAATTGCCGTCACCATTGCTATCAACTAATGTATCAAAATCAATAGCCAAGATTTTTACGTCATCACGATTTGGCGTAATGCTGATTACCTGTTTCCCTAGACTCATTGGAATAGTATCTTTGTAAATAGGAGGGTCGATAGCTACGATATCACCAACGCCCCCTGGCGCTAGGCGGTCTTCTACTTTGAGCTGCCGAACTTCGATAAAGAACATGCGTTCTGCCTTTTTTCCTTCTGCATTTACTTCTGCAGCCAGGATAAAGTTTCCTTCTTTAGAAAACCGTGTTCGAAATACTGCATCTCTACTCGATTCAATAAGTTTCGTTTCTTCAGAGAGTACCCAATTTACTTTAGCATCTTTCGAAGTAGCTGCCTGAATCTCGAAAATTGTCCCAATAGGAATTTTTATTACTTCTTGTGAGGAACTTGTTAATTGTGCAAGGGCAATGGATCCACCAAAGGCAACAGCTGCAAAGACAGATACAATAGTGGTGCGTACTCTAGTCATTATCTAAAAGAAGATTCTACAACTCTAACGATTGCACTGGCTATTATAATGATCACTAGTCCAATTATTGCATAGAAAATAATGCGCTTTGCTTTATCTTTTGCAGTCTCGTCACCAAGACTAACCACCATAAGGATACCTGCAATGACAATCACGACAACTGCTGCTAATCCCATAAAGCTGAGCACAGTAGACAAAATATTTAAAATCACTACACGAATATCGCTCCCTCCGGTATTTCCAAGATCTGGTACAGGTCCAAAGATAGAACCACCTCCAGTAGCATCGATAATAATCGTGACAATTCCTGCGGCAATAGCGATAATAATAAGACCAATAACAGCATACGTAATAATCTTCTTCGTTTTGTCTTTTGCTGTTTCATCTCCCACACTTATTACCATATAGATACCAGCAATAGCGATTACTACTACTGCAGCAAGACCCATAAAGAGTAATACTGCAAGGAGAAGGTTCAAAATAATATCGCGAATATCATCACGGGATACTCCTCCGATTGCTTCTGCATGATCAATACCACCAACAATCCCAGGACCTCCATAAAATTGTGCAGTGACAATATCAGGAACCACAGCAGCAACAACTCCGAGAAGTGCCGCAGCTACCACAGGTCGAGAAAATACTAGCATGATGAGTGAGAGGATTTTTGTCATAGGTTTCATACTATTGTAGCAAAAATAGCGGTTTAGCGCTACCCTTTGTACATGCGACCAGCTCGAACATCAGAGATTCTTACAGCGTCGAAGACTGATGCGTTTTTGGTCACAAATCTGACGAATATTCACTACCTCAGCGGTAGAGAAGTAAGTACTGGTTTTGTTCTAATCACAGCCAAAAAAATGACATTACTTGTTGATAGTCGCTACAGAGAGGCTGCAGAGAAATCTGTCCGAAAAGGGATCAAGGTAGATGATATTGATGCTCTAAAAAGCCTCTTAAAACCCATTAAGCGGTGTGGATTTGAGTCTGAGGATGTCACAGTCGCAAGGCGTGCTGCTTGGAAGAAAAAGTTATTGAACACAAAATTTGTTCAATCAAGGGGGATTATCGAGGAATTTCGCAGGAGCAAAGAGCCAGATGAGTTGCAACATTTCCGCAAGGCACAGGCTATTACACATCAATTAATGGATACTGTTCCGACGCTGCTTAAAGGATCTATCACCGAGAAGCAGCTTGCAGAGAAGCTGAGGCAAATCGCTATAGAACTAGGTGCAGATGAGCTCTCATTTGATCCAATCGTTGCATTTGGCACACACACAAGTAGCCCTCATCATCATCCTTCTTCTCGAAAGCTTTCAAAAGGGCACATTGTACAGATCGATATCGGAGCACGCGTAAACGGATACTGCGCAGACCAGAGCCAGGTCTTTTTTACGGCTAAGAAAACACCCCTACAAAAAAAAGTGTACGACGCTTTAAATAGGGCAAAACGTGAATCCATTGCTGCAATTAAATCAGGAGTGACAAATCATCAACTCGACAAGATTGCTCGTGATATTTTAAAAGAAGATGATCTTGAGCAGTATTTCACACACTCTCTGGGCCATGGTGTAGGTCTGGATATCCATGAAGGAGTTTCTATTAGTGGTAAGGCAAAAAAGCAGAAACTACTCAAGAATGAAATAATCACCATAGAACCCGGTGTCTATATTCCCGGTAAGTTTGGAATGCGGCTCGAAGAAGAAATTATCGTAATGTAAACCATGGTATACAGACGAGAAGATCTACATTTGCTATAATAAGGAGATTTGAAAACAAAACTCACACCACTCTACCGCCGCGCACTTCCAAAAATACCACTGCACATCCGTGCAATTGTTTTGATGGTTGCTATTGCTGCTCCGTATCAAACACTTGGAAATCCTATCGTTCGAACAAAGCCGTATGAACAAGAGTTTTTAATTACGGCATATTACTCACCGCTGCCTGGTCAGTGTTGCTATGTAAAAGGAGGACTAGAAGCAGACAAAGTATTAAACGGGCAGGGGATTGCCGGTGCAGACCAAACGCCAGTATTCCCAGGGATGATTGCAGCACCAAAGAGTTATCCGTTTGGCACAAAAATTTCTTTGCCAGGTCTTGGTACACTTGCTGTTCATGATAGAGGTGGAGCAATTAATGAGCTTGGAAATGGAAAACATCGTCTTGATATCTGGGCAGGTTACGGAGAGGAGGGGCTTGCTCGAGCGCTTGCCTTCGGGCTGCAACGGGTATCGGGAACAGTGTATCCTAACGCAAGCAGGCAGCCTACTGTGCAGTTTGATCTCGCAAACATGCCAGCACCAATTGATGAATTAAAAGTGTATTTTGTCGAGAAAGATAACCTTCTTGCACTGCGTCCAAAAGAAGGAGAGAGGGGACTGTCTGTCTATTTGCTTCAAGACCACTTGCAGAATATTGGATACTTACAACATCGTCCAACGGGATTTTACGGACCAGAGACGAGTATAGCATTCCAAAATTTCCTAAAAGATTTCCAGGTAGATGCACCGAAGAACATGCTCTCAGAAACATCAGCTGCTTACGTACTCGCAGCTCGCTCTCGCTTGCACGCTCGTGATCCATTTACGGAATACATCGATCCAAAAGCATCGAAAGATGCTATTACTCAAGCACAACGTACACTACGGTTTCTTGGCTACTACAAAGGAAGAACGAATGGAGAGTACGATGATAATCTCTTTGCAAGTATCCTAAAATTTCAGCAAGATCATGCACTTGTAGGAACAGCTTCGGATACAGGAGCAGGTCGTATAGGACCTCTGACCAGCAAATCTATTCGTGGAATGTGGAACAAGCTGATTGTGAAAAGTCATGCAGGGCGCCATTTAGACCGCTATGCAATCGATCAGCATATCGAAAAAAATGGTCAGCGCATCGCCCAGTTTCTTGGTACAGAGTACACTGGGAAGCAAGTGCAACTTTTGCAGGCAGAACTTGCAGCACTCGGCTTCTTTCCAGAAGAAAAAATCAATAGTGTATTCGGTTCACTTACCGAACAGGCTGTTATCAATTACCAGTTAGATCGTGGATTAATTTCTTCTCGATCAGATCAAGGGGCAGGATATGTTGGACCTGCGACACTGCGTAGTTTACGCAAGGATCAGCGCAATATCTTGTACGACATCGTAAGAGGTCAAGGGTGGAATGCCCTATAAGAATCCTGTAGAATCATATTCTTATCAAACATGCTTTTCTGATATTCGGCCTACTTCTTATTCCATGTTCTACGAGTGCTGCAGAAAACTTTCTGACACGCTCAGATGCGTATCTCCTGATATGGGAAACAGTGAATCGCCCTGCATTTGAAACAGAAAAATCCTATAGTGACGTACTGGAAGATGACAGAGGATACCTAGAGATTAGCTTCGGAAAGCGCAGAGGTATTCTCCCTGATGCAGAAACTTTTCGCCCAGATGAACTCGTGACACTCGATGATGCATTATTGTGGGTCTATAGAACACGAAATGTTCGTGAGCTTCCGGATATGCAACAAGTAGATTTACCTTCTATGATGAGTGACTTCCCACTTCTCAATGATAATTCTCGCCCTCTCGATGGCCGTGTAACGCGTACAGATCTTCTATCATTTATAGCCAAGCTTGATGGCCAACTGCGCAAAGAGGTACACGAGGTAAGTTTTTATGCAGATGATTTTCACGGAAATGGTACGGCATTTGGCGATGTATTTGATATGCATGCCTTAACTGCAGCCCATAGGTCTTTTCCGAGTAATACACTCGTAAAAGTAACCAATGTCGATAATAAAAAGTATGTTGTTGTGCGAATCAACGATCGTGGTCCATACGTAGACGGAAGAGATATGGACCTTTCGAAAGCTGCCTTCGAAGCGATTGCTCCTATAGGGCAAGGGGTGCTGCGGGCGACATTTGAGCGTCTGGGGCATATGGATTTGGTGGATAAGTGTAAGCAAAGACAGCGTCTGTATCAGCGTAGAATTACTCGAGATACGCTGTTTTTTCGTGGTGTTCCACATACATTCACCCTTGGAGATCAGCTGATCTTACAGAGCAATAGGCCATTTGTTGTATTAGGGATAACATTCCCCGATGGGCAATATCTACGCATTCAGGATTTTGTGCATCCCAAAGAAAAATATAGAATTACACCAGATATTTCTGGTCGATACAGCTTTCGTGTCGGTGATACCCTTGGGCATTACCGCGAAATGCGTATGGATGTGAGTGGTTGCTTGCAGTCATTCTGATCTACCCAGCAAGCCAAAAATCTGCTATAATCAGTAGATTTATTGTATCATAAAGAAAATATGGTTTCCTTTCTTCGTTACGGTACCTGGCCAATGATCTGGTTGATTGTTATCAGCAGCATATCGATATTTAGCGATGGGTTTTGGGGATGGCTTTGGAGGCAGATTGCTGAGGCTCCATTTGGCTCCCTCGTTGGTATTGTTTTATTATACGGATCATGGCGTTTTTCTGTAAAAGCATTTCGTCACTGGTATGCGCACAAACAAGGAAAAAATTTGATTGCACTAAAGATATTGCTCCCACGTCAAGAGACGAAGATTGATCAAGAGAAACGCACAGAAAAAGATTTTAAAGAAAAAATTGCGATGATGGAGCAATTATTCCGCGCATTATGGGAGATTAAGTCTCTTAACTTTTTCCAGATGCTTCACTTCTGGTTCTTTCGGTACATCTGTATCAGCTTTGAGATGTATGTCGAAAAAGGGCAACTGACAATGTATGTGGTTACAACGCCAAAACTTATTTCTATTGTCGAAAAGCAGATTACCGCTTTCTATTCTGATGCTGAGGTAACAGTACAAAATACACCAGATATCTGGCCAAAGGGATACAAGATGGTTGCCTACAATATGATGATGCAAAAGAAGTTCATGTATCCAATTCGATTTTATGAACAGATGCAGGACGATCCACTGAATGGTATTGGTAATGTACTTAGCAAATTAGGTACTGATGAAAAGGCCTGTATCCAAATGGTGCTTACCCCTTCTTTTTCTGGAAAGTGGAATAAAAAAGCTCGTGAATTTGCGAGTATCAGTTTTAAAGGAAAGAAAGATCATTTCCTTTCGCATATTCCCCTGCTGGGTACTCTTGGTAAAATCTTTTCTGGGATTATTTCCGAAGAGCAAAATTCAAATTATGCTCCAGGCTCTAAAGGTGGAGACTCATTTGTGCGTATGATTCAACCGGAAGAAGAGTTGTATAAGCGTATGGGAGAGAAGGCAGGTATGGGTTTTTACCATGCATCAATCCGTATATTCGCTTCTGCAAAGACCTACGAACGATCTATAGAAATAACGAACAACATGCAGGTTGCCTTTAATGCGTTTAAAGATTTGTACGGAAATGTCATTGTTAACCGACGGATGTTTGTGGATTTTTTCCCACTCGATCTCAATGCAAAGATTATGTACAAACTTTGGAAGTATCGTATCAATGGATTTATGCACAAGCAGTCCTTGCTTGTAGAAAAAGAACTCGCAGGGCTTTTTCACTTCCCAGATAGCAGGTATAACAAGATACCTATTATTCAGTGGACAGCTTCTAAGGTATTGCCACCTCCACCCAATGTGCCATCAGAAGGAATTCTGTTGGGTGTTAATAATTACAGAGCAGCAGAAACAGAAATCCGGTTTATGTCGAAAGACCGTACGCGTCATCACTACATTATTGGTAAATCTGGTACTGGTAAATCTGCCTACATTAGCTGGATGTCCCGTCAGGATATTGCCAATGGAGAAGGTGTCTGTATGATCGATCCACATGGAGACTTGATCGAAGATGCGCTTGCAAACACACCAAAAGAGCGAGCAAAGGATGTTATCTTGTTTAACCCTGCCGATAAAGATCGACCAATGGGACTCAACCTCCTAGAGGCCTCAACGCCAGAAGAAAAAGATAGAGCTTCTCTGGATGCAATGGAGATCTTTATTAAGTTGTTTGGAAATGAAATCTTTGGTCCACGTATTCAGCACTACTTCCGTAATGGATGTCTTACATTGATGGATGATGAAGAAGAAGGGGCAACGATCCTCGATGTGCCACGAATGTTCGTCGACGAAGACTTCCAGCGTTACAAGGTAAGCAAGTGTCGTAATGCGGTTGTACGAAGTTTCTGGGAACATGAAATGGCCAAAACAGGACAACGAGAAAAAGAAGAGATGATTCCATACTTCAGCTCGAAGTTCGGTCCATTTATCACAAACACGACGATGCGTAATATCATAGGGCAGCCAAAGTCTGCATTTGATATCCGCAAAATCATGGATGAAGGAAAAGTACTTTTGGTAAACCTTTCTAAGGGTAAGATCGGAGATACCAATGCACAGCTACTCGGTCTGATTTTTGTAAACAAGATCAACATGGCTGCGATGGGACGTGCAGATATGCGAAAGGAAGATCGACGTCGGTTCTACCTCTATGTAGATGAGTTCCAGAACTTCGTGACCGATGCGTTTGCGACTATCCTTTCTGAGGCACGTAAGTATGAACTCGGTCTTATCATGGCGCACCAATTTATTGGACAGCTTGTCGGAAAAACAGAAGCGTACGGCTCTGCAAGCTCCAAGTTGCGAGATGCAGTATTTGGTAACGTCGGTAGTATTAGCTCGTTTAAGATCGGTGCAGAAGATGCAGAATACATGGCGAAAGAAATGGCACCAGTGCTTTCGGAGCAAGATGTAATTAATGTTCCAAACTTCCAATGTTACACAAAGCTCAATATCAATAATGTCACATCAAGGCCATTTAGCATGAACACGATGTATGATGAATCACAGCGTAATGATAAGCTTGCAGAGCTAATCAAAGAATACAGCAGGATGAAGTATGGTCGAAAGAAAGTCTTCGTTAATCAAGAGATCGAAGACCGTATTGGGATAGTTTCTTAGTAAAACAATAGTGCACTATTTCTTTTGTAATGCTCTCATTTTTTTGTATCTCTTTTCTTCTTCAATCTCTTCTTCAATCTCTTCTTCAATCTCTTTCATCTCATAACTAAGCATCAGCGTGATGACTATTCGAATAGCAACAATGACTGCAAGTTTTCCAAGGTCATCCCAACTTGGATGAATAATAGATTCGATAATATCTTTTCCCACAAGGAACTCGAGCCCAAGGGCTAGGTGCTTTCCGAGGTCGATGCGAATATAAGGAAGGTGGTTATTCCCACGAATAGTAGAAAGAATAAAGTGAATTGCACTCTTAATAGCACCGTATGCCATAATGGTTACACCGATATAACCAATAATTCCAGCAGTAAATATAGAGATAGCTTCGAGACTCGAAACTGCCTGAAGAGTCTTGGCGATGAATTCTGTATTTCCCATTTCGCTAGTATTGTACCATTTTTCACAGTTTTTTACCATTTATTTGGTGTTGGCAACCGATTCTTGTATCGTAGCCCCACTATGACTTCATTCAAACAAGCAAAAGACATGTTTAAGCTTCAGAAAGAGGCTAAGCGTATCAAAAAGGAGCTGAAAAACATCCATGTAGAAGCTGAGGCTGAGGGTGTTGTGGTTACCGTAAATGCGGAACAAGAGATCATTTCCATTACGATTGCAGATGATGTATCAAGAGAAAGAATTCCCTCTCTACTCAAAGATGCTCTCAATCGCTCCCTCAAGAAGGCCCAAATTGTTGCTACAGAAAAGATGCAGGGTGTAATGAGCCAGATGGGAATGGGTGCTCCAGAGCACGCGATGGGTGGAATGGGGAAAAAATAGTGGATAGGGGATAGGGGATAGTGGATAATAAAAACATATGAAAAAGATATGTGCATGCATCATTATTACGATTTTTGGATCGTATCTCTGGTACTCTCACGCACTGAGTCCAGTAGATTCTACAGCTGCTGCTCGTTCTAAAGTTACTATCGATGCAGGGTCTACTACATCGCATATTGCCGACCTCCTAAAAGAGGAGGGGATTATTCGATCTCCTTTTGCATTTAAGCTCCATCTCAAGATCAAAGGACTTGATGGGTCCCTACAAGCTGGAGTGTTCTTATTGGATACCACACAATCTGTTGATGACATTGTACGTATTTTGCAGACCGGTCGTGCAGAAGAAATGATCGTTACAGTTCCAGAAGGGTTTACGGTACAGGATATCGATAACCTTTTGGTTCAGATGCAGTTGATAGAAAAAGGAGAGGCGATTGCCTGTGCAAATACGTGTGATTTTGCATCGTACGATTTTTTACCAGAAGATAGTACAGACCTAGCAGATAGAGGAGGGAAACTCGAAGGATACCTGTTCCCAGATACCTACTACGTTCCGGCAAGTGACTTTGTTGTAAAGTTCTTTTTCGAACGCATGCTCAATGCATTCCGCAAGAATGTTGTGGAGGAGTATGGGGAGGAGATTACTGATCTTCATGAATTTATGATTATGGCCTCTCTTGTGGAGGAAGAAACACGCACAGATGAGGAGCGACCAATTGTTGCTGGTATTATCTGGAAGCGTTATGAAGCTGGATGGGGACTTGGGATAGATGCTGCTGTTCGGTATATCGTGAATAAGCCATCAGCTGCTATTACGCATGCAGACCTCAATATCAATAATCCCTATAACCTTCGTAAGTTTAAAGGGCTTCCGCCAGGACCGATAGCAAATGTCAGCATTAAGAGTGTTATCGCGACCCTCAAGCCAGAGAAAAGCCCGTATTGGTACTATCTTCATGATAAGACAGGCCAGATTCATTACAGCAAGACCAATGAGGAGCATAATACGAATAGGTACAACTATTTGGGGAGTGGGGCGGAATAAGAAATATTGCTAAATTAACTAAAAAGTAGTATAATATACATATGAAACACATATTCATATTCGGTTTACTCATCATGTTTGCGTATGCAGGATTTCGCCCACCCGATGGTATGCGAAAGTTCCCGGTTGCAAATTTACAGTTCCAAGTAAAGACTCCACAGGGAACTGCCACTGTTAAACTTCAAGAAGAGTCTGTAACTTTGGTTTCAGAAGAGTCCGAGCAAGAAGAAACTGAATAAGCTATACTACTAATCAATTACAAAAAAATTACTATGGCTAATGAACATTTCCACAGGCTAAAGATTGGCGTAATGGGTAGTGCTTCAGGGCCACAGCTTGAGAGTGGTCACGCAAAGGACATGGCTATTGAGCTTGGAAAAGAGATTGCTCGTCGCAATCACATTTTTATCAATGGAGCGTGTCCGGGTCTTCCAAATGATGCACTTATTGGAGCTATTAGTGAAGGAGGATTCACTGTTGGAATTTCTCCCGCTTTCTCATTAGAAGAGCATGTACAGGCATACCAGTCACCACACGAGAATGACTTTATTATCTATACAGGAGCAGGATTCATGGAGCGCGATATTATCAATATCCGTTCTTCTGATGGAGTTGTTATTATTGGAGGGGGAATCGGAACACTTAATGAACTGACAATTGCGTACGAAGAAGCGCGCCCTATTGGAGTGTTAACAGGTACGGGCGGAATCTCCGACCACGTTCCGCATATTGTCGAAGATCTTTGTCTTCGAAAAATTGCTCCTAATATGGTCTTCGACAGCGATCCAGCTAAACTTCTCGATAAGTTAGAAGTAGCGATCAAAGCGTATCCACTTCCGATTCACGAAGATGGTCGTGTCATTGATAAAAAGACATGCCGAAGAGGAGACTGGTGGTGCCAAGACGCTAGCGCGAAAGAATAACGGCTGAATCCTCTATCCTCTAAAAAATGCTATGCATTTTTTTTAGTAATCCACCTAATGGGTGTTCCTTCGAAGTCGAAGGTTTTGCGTAGGCTATTCTCTAAATAGCGAAGCTGGCTTACCTGTACTTGTTTCGGGTCTTTTACAAATACCACAAATGTTGGCGGTGTTTCTTCTGCCTGCAGTATCATCTTCGACCGTGCAAGCATTCCCATTGGTTTGCCGTATACTGTTTTTTTGTACCAATCCAGAAGCTCTTTTGTCGGGAGTCTTCGTATGCGGTTTCTCTGTGTCATCTCAATAAGATCAAAGATCTTCAGTAGCCCTTCTTTGGTTTGCGCAGATACAGGAAGTACTGGGGCGCACTTCGCAAATTGGAGTTGTTGTTGTATTTCTGCAAGACGCAGATGGCGTTCTTCTGTATCCACAAGATCGATCTTATTTACCAAAATAATAAGCCCTTTTCCTTCTTCGACTGCCATACCTGCGACGCGTTTATCTTGGCGGCTGAGTGTCTGGGTAGCATCTAAGATCAGTACTGCGACGTCACAGTACTCCAGTTCTTTTACGCTGCGAAAGTACGCGTAGACTTCGATGTCACTCTTCGTATCTTTTCTTCGTTTGATACCGGCTGTGTCCGTAAAGACATAGTCTTGTTCATGATAGCGAATAATAGTATCGATAGCGTCACGTGTTGTTCCTGGAATATCAGAAACAAGAAGAGGAGATTTCGCACGTTGTGTTTCACTCATAAAGGCGTTAACCAATGAGCTTTTACCCACGTTTGGTTTTCCGATAATGGCAATACGAGGAAGAGCATTCTCTATTTTTGGTACCCGTTCAAAGTTTAATTTGATCAATTCTTCTTCAATAGCTTCTTGGAGAGCATCTGTTCCATATCTGTGCGGAGCACTAATAGGAATAATACGATCAGTAATTCCTAATTGATAGTATTCAGGCAAAATTGAATCAATTGTCCCAGGGTCATCACATTTCGTCAGTGCCATTACAATTGGCGCATGAGACTTCGTGCTCTTGCGGAGGATTTCGACAATCTCAAAGTCGCTTCCGGTCAGCTCTTCTCTGCTATTTACCGTAAAGACAATGACATCTGCATGCTCTAGAGCAAGTTTGGATTGTTCATGGACATCATCTTCCAGCTCTATGTCCTGCGTCCCTCCGCCCATTCCTCCAGTATCAATTAATAGATAATCGAGCTTTTCACCTTCTACTTGCCCCGCAACTTGATCTCTGGTGGTACCAGGAGTGTCTGCAACAATTGCCTTTCTGCGACCAATGATCTTATTGAAAAGTGTGGATTTGCCCGTATTTGGCCTTCCAATGATCGCTACAGTGGGTATTTTCGCCATAAGTAGACCCGCAGACTATCAGATTTTTTATAGATTTCCCATAAAGAACTGTGATAAACCAGCGTGAAACTGTAGGATATTGCGCGTATGTACGATTCATCATCAACAGAAAAGAAATGGCAGGCCAAATGGGAAGAGGCAAAATCTTATGTTATAGACCTCAAAAAGGCCAAAGATCCCTATTTCTCTCATGTAATGTTCCCCTACCCTAGTGGAGATAAGCTCCATGTAGGGCATTGGTATAACTATGGGCCAGCAGATAGCTTTTCTCGCTATCAGCGAATGCTCGGC
The DNA here is from genome assembly GCA_027592135.1 of bacterium. Lineage (GTDB taxonomy): Bacteria > Patescibacteriota > Gracilibacteria > Peribacterales > Peribacteraceae > UBA2170. Next base: position 39,165 of record JAQCIJ010000001.1, read on the forward strand.
AAAGATGTATTCTGCCCTTTTGGATTTGATGCCTTTGGTCTTCCTGCAGAAAACTATGCTATTAAGACAGGAGTGCATCCAGATGACTCCATTACCACAAATGTCGAGACGATGATCATCCAGCTCAAGCGTATTGGGTGTATGTACGACTGGGACAAGATGGTAAATACCTCAAAGCCTGAGTACTACCGGTGGACGCAGTGGCTTTTTTTACAGATGTATAAGAACAAGCTTGCGTACCGTAAAGATGCGAATGTGAACTGGTGCGAGAGCTGTAAAACCGTTCTCGCCAATGAGCAGGTGTGGGAGGGAAAATGTGAACGGTGCGATACCGATATTGTCCTTAAGCCCATGACACAGTGGTATTGGAAGGTAAAAGATTATGCGCAGAAACTGCTCGACGGTCTGGAAAATCTGGATTGGCCGGAGAAAACAAAGACCATGCAGCGAAACTGGATCGGCCGAAGCGAGGGAATGAATTTTACCTTCAAAGTGAAAGATTCCGAACTTGAGTTTGAGGTGTACGACTCAGTGCCGCAAACGTATCGAGCTCAGACATTCGCAGTCATAGCACCGGAGCATCCCATGCTCCTAAGTCTCATAAAAGGGCAAAAGAACGAGAAGGAGGTTCTGGATTTCATAGAGCGAATGAAGGTGAAGAAAGCGACGCAGAAATATAATTTTGACGAAGATCTGGAAGGAGTCTTCACCGGTCGTTTCGTGGAGTTTGTTACCGGAGATCTTCCTTTGTGGGTGGCATCGTTCGCTGTTATGGATTACGGGTCGGGTATCGTAAACTGTTCCGCTCATGACGAACGCGACTTTGCCTTTGCAAAGAAGTACGACATTCCGTTGCACGTCGTTATGGTTCCCGAGGACGAAGCGGAGGCTGAGAAAGTGCGAAACTTGGAGTACTGCTTCTTTAAAGATCCGCAGGGAGTCATGCTGGAACCCGAAGAATTCAAAGGCAGGCGTTGGGGTGAAGTGCGACAGGATATCATCAAGTATTTGGAAAAAGAGGGTATCGGTTATCCCACGGTTCAGTATAAACTTCGCGACTGGAGTATTTCTCGTCAGCGGTACTGGGGAGCACCCATCCCTATTGTGTATGATCCAGAAGGAAACCCTCATCCTATTCCTGAGGAGCATCTTCCATGGGAACTTCCTCGTGATGTGGACTTTAAGCCAACAGGAGTTGCTCCTCTTGCAGCCTCGAAAGAATTACTCGAGCGCACAGAGGCGATATTTGGAAAAGGTTGGACGCCAGAAGTCGATACCATGGATACTTTTGTTTGTAGTTCGTTCTATTCATTTATGTATCTTTCTACAGAAGGATACGGTACAAAATTTACCAACGCATCTCCGACAGCATCCGATCGAGAAGCGCAATTCATCGACCCGACTATAGAAAAGAACTGGATGCCAGTAGATATGTACATCGGAGGGCCAGAGCATGCTTGCATGCATTTGATTTATTCTCGTTTTGTAACAATGGCTTTAAAAGACTTTGGGTATGTTTCCCATGAAGAACCCTATAAGCGACTTATACACCAAGGCCTGATAACGAATGGTGGAGCAAAGATGAGTAAGAGCAAAGGCAATGTCGTAAGCCCAGATGCATTTGTCGAACAATACGGAAGTGATGTCTTTAGAATGTACCTCATGTTCATGGGACCATTCGAAGGAGGAGGGGACTGGAGTGATACGGGTATCAAGGGTATCGATAGGTTTGTGCAGAAAGTATGGAAGCTATTTGGGGAAACCGAGGAATCCGAAGAAACCAAGGAATCCAAAGAGGTGGAAGTAAAACTCCATCAGACCATTAAGAAAGTGACAGAGGATATTGAGAGATTACACTTTAATACGTGTATATCAGCACTAATGGAACTGATGAACACCGTCGAAAAGCATAAAACTTTTAATAAGAACTTAGCTCTAACTGTAGCAAAATTACTTTCTCCACTTGCACCACATTTAGCAGAGGAGCTTTGGGAGAAGCTTGGAGGTCCCGCCTACGCCAAGGCTACAGGGAGCAAGGAAGGATTTGTTATCGACCAACCATGGCCAACATACGATGAAAAAATGTGTGTGTCAGCAACAGTAGAAGTTGCTGTACAGATCAATGGAAAGCTCCGCGGAACCATCACTATAGATGCAGCTGCTTCCGAAGCGGATGTAATTACTCTTGCTAAAGAAGTACCAAATGTTTTGAAGAATCTGGAAGGCAAAGAGATCAAGAAAGAGATCTATGTTCCGGGGAAGCTCGTCAGTTTGGTTATATAAACAGATGCATGCGTGTTAGGTAACCGTGCCACTATTTTATGTAACAGATAACTCTGTTGGCACTACTGATGAGGCAACAGCGGATCGGTTTGATTGCAGGCTACCTTTTATCCAGGTACTGATTATCTTAGCAAGTCTTTCTGGTTGTGATACATGTGGATAATGAAATGCAGTTTCCATTGTCTCAGTTCTCATATTAGGATGATGAAGTTCTTCTTCGATATTCCAAGGATCCAGTGGAGCTTTAACAAGGAGTATTTGCACATCCTGTCTGCATTTTCTTAGTAGGTTAGCAAATGTAGGTCCTTCTCGTAGTCCCCTTAATTCTGTTTTCATACGATGACGTTCATGTTCGTAGGCTTGTTCGTGCCTTTCTAGAAATGAGCCAAAGGTTGCATCGCTCATCTCTAAGGCAAGAGGCCTGAGCATACTTTCTGCAGGTGTAGATGTATCTTCTGTTGATTTGGCTTCATTATCATTTCCATTATTCTTACTCATTTCATTCTTTGGCGGATTCAACAGTACTACAGTCTGAACTCGAGGGCACTGCTGCAGTATTTCTATCGTTCTGTGGGTTCCAAAAGAAGTTGCTATCAGTATTGTATGACTTTGCTCGTTGATCAGTGCCACTTCTTGCTCAGTCTTATGGTGCATCCAGTCAGCTTTTTTATTGAATGTTTTAAACTCTTGATAGTGCACATCTGGATGATCTACGTGAATTCCTTCTTTATCCAAAAGATCACAGAGCTGTTCGCGATCTCCTACTGCATCCTGAATACCAGGAATCCACAGAGCTGTATGCTCTGAGGCATGGATTTCTGGTCCAGCACTAAATCTTGGTATAGGTTCTATCATAGACTTTTCGCGATTATTTTATATAAAATAGCCTGAAATAGCGTGTATGCATAGAAATTACTCCAGAATGTACGCCAGACTTTTATGTCTACTTTCTGGGGCACATGCTAGACTCTCAGCTCATGGACCACCCATTCGATCGATATGCGGCATATACCGATGTCGCTGCCCTTAAAGAGAGCAGTGCACAGCCGCTACGTAAATGCATGAGAGTGAATACGTTAAAGATGGATACAGAAGCTTTCAAAAAGTATGCAGCGCAGAAGAACTGGAAGCTTGATCCAGTATTATGGTGCAAAGAAGGATTTTTTATAGATAGAGAAGACAGATCTGTACCTCTAGGAAAAGATCTACTTCATCTCCTTGGTCACACCTACATGCAAGAAGCAAGTAGTATGTTGCCGGTTGCCATGCTGGACCCTCAACCCGGAGAAAACATATTGGATATGGCAGCAGCACCTGGAAGTAAATCGACACAGATTGCGGCACGTATGAATAACCGTGGGGTATTAATTGCAAACGATATGCAAGAAGCACGGCTGCAAACACTGCGCGCAGCACTGAACCGTTTGGGTGTAATGAATGTGATTGTAACTAAGAAAATGGGCCAATGGTTTGGTTCGCACATGACTGGTCGCTTCGATCGTGTGCTCATTGATGCTCCATGTACAGGGCAGGGGACTGCTCGAAAGGATGCAGGAGCTTTAAAATATTGTTCGATAGATTCCATTGGGAAAAATGCAAAACTTCAGCGTGAATTACTAGAAGCTGCAGTACATGCGACGAACATTGGCGGACGTATAGTCTACTCAACATGCACACTCACTCCGGAAGAAAATGAAGACGTCGTCTTATCGGTTCTTTCCAAATTTCCTAATCAGCTAGAAGTACTTGATCCTCGTAACTGCGGAGTGGATAACGAAAAGTGGAAAGTGGATAAAGCAATCGAAGATTCCTTAATAGTGCAGCGCAGTCTTTATCCTTTATCCACTATCCACTATCCATTCCTCAGGCTTTGGCCACAAACCTATAACTCCGAAGGATTCTTCTGTGCTGTGCTCAAAAAAACAGGCCCAACCAAAGATGCAGAGAAGACCGATCTCGTAAAGCTTGATAAAGAAGTGTTGCAGAAAGGTCGCGTAAAAGAAATTTGTGAGTTCTTAGAAATGCGTTTCGGTACATCGTTTAAAAACAAAAGTGAAGTATTGCTGCAAAGCATCGAACGACTGTGGATAACCACAGAGGAAGTGTTTACGTTCAAACTCCCCTGCTCTAATGCAGGTATTGGACTCCCCTTTGGGAAAACGCTGACCAAGTCCCCTATTATGATCGACCATGATATCGCAACTTTGCGTGGATCTGCTGTAACCAAGGGGGTTATAGATCTTACCGAAGAGCAGTGGAAATTACTTGCCCGAGGGCAGGATATCGATTGTGATCCTGAGCTTTTCGGCAAAGTACTTTTCCAATACAACGGAATCTGTATAGGAAGAGGAAATGCGAGAGAGGGTCGTTGTAAAAACCAACTTCCTCGCTGGATTGTACAAGTATTGTCATGATAGTATTTTGGCATGGATAAGCCAAATTATGGATTCACCGGTTTTCTGGATTGCTCGGATGATCCGGAGCTATTTCGTACAATGGAGAACAGTGAGCTCCCAATACCTTTTGCGCTTATCCAAGAGCGAACCCAAATAGAGAGACGCCAGATTGTAAGGCCTGGAGTAAATATTACAGCACTTGCTCGCAGCGCAATGCGACAGATCTTTGAAAAGCTAAACATTACAGGAAGAGATTGCGCAGGAGTGGTGCTCTCGAGCTGTAGCGCAGGCAATGAATCAGATTCACTCAGTAAACTTGCTGCTCGAACTGGGGCTACACATGGTATTCCATTTTCACGAAGCTTGAACTACGCCTGTAGTGGATTCCCTGCAGCTGTACAGACTGCACAAGAAATGGATAACCCATTGGGGCGTCATATTATCATTATCACTGCAGAAACTATGAGTAGGATTGTCGACTGGAGTGAAGAAAATACAGCAGTCGTCTTTGGTGATGGCGTTGCGGTTACGAGTATCATCCCAGGTGGAAAACATGAGATCTACGAAGCCTCGGCAAAAGGAAACATCGATGATCCAAATAATTGCTTACAGTTTGGACTAAAAGAAGGCACGCTCACGGTTGATGGTGACAGTGATCCATCGGCAAGATTGACAATAAGTATGAGCATGCGTGGTGGAAGGTATCTCTATAAAAAAGTTCCTACAGCACTTGTCGATATCGTTGATGACTATGCCAATGGCCTCGAGGCGTTTGCGCATATTGTTCCCCATCAAGCAAATGGAAAGTTTATTGAGAAGATGCGAGAAATTATTGCAGAAAGACAACCAAGCTCTGTACCTCATCTTGTTGGGACTATCCAGACTCACGCAAATACCGCATCAGCATCGATTCCAAAAGCTCTCGCAGCTTCTATAGATTCATTTTCTCCAGGAGATCTTATTGGTTGCCCTGCTAAAGGTGCAGGCATCAACTTTGAGGAGGGGACATTAACAGAAGGATTAGTGGTGTTTAGAGTAGGGGCTAATTAGTGAATACATGAAAGCTCTTTATCCTCTATCCTTTATCCTCTATCCTCTTTTTCTATGGATCCGACCCTAGAAATTAAATCCCGGCTACCGATAGAGGAACTGGTTGGCCAGTACTGTCAGCTAAAAAAGAAGGGAAGTGGCTTTGTGTGCGTATGCCCTTTTCATCAAGATACACACCCCAGTATGCAGATCAGCCCCGATAAGGGAATCGCGTACTGTTTTGCATGCAGCAGTGGTGGAGACATTTTTAGTTTCTACGAAAAAATAGAAGGAGTAGATTTTCGCCAAGCTCTTAAAGACCTTGGAGAAAAAACAGGTGTAAAAGTAGAGGGGCTAAAGATGGAGGCTCCTGTGCAAAAAGATCACAAGCAACGTATTCGCGAATGCCTAGAAGCTGCTCAGAAGTTTTATGCAAGTAATCTCACTACACACGAAAAAGCAAAGCTTTACTTGGAAAACCGCAAAGTACCCAAAGAGCAGATCGAAGAGTTTGGTCTCGGTGTCGCTCCAGATTCATTCAGCGACACGTACGAGCACTTACTTAAAACAGGTTTCAGTAGAAAAGAAATTGTCGATGCAAGTTTGGGGATCCAAAAAGAATTACAGCAAGAAAAGATCTACGATCGCTTTCGTAACCGTTTGATGTTTCCGATCTTCGATGCCAACGGACTCATCGTTGGTTTCGGAGGACGTACACTTGGAGAAGATGATGCGAAGTATATTAATTCCGGAGATACACCACTCTATAACAAATCAGTAGTACTGTATGGACTACATCTCGCAAGAGAAGAAATACGTGCAACCAAAAAAGTCATTCTCGTTGAGGGGTACTTCGATGTACTTGCCTGTCATCGTTTAGGTATAACAAATACGATTGCCGTAAGTGGAACCGCTCTTACAGAGCAACATGTAAAAACTCTTAAGCGATACGCAGAAACAGTTGTTTTGTGTTTAGACCAAGACCGCGCAGGGCAGCAAGCTGCAGAGAGGTCGTATTTACTGTGTAGTGAAGTAGATCTTCCGGTGCATGCAATAACACTAGAGCAAAAAGATCCTGATGAAGCAGCAGTTGCAGACCCCGAAGGATTCAAGGTTCTTATGAAAGAGGGGAGTCGACCATATCTCGATATGATTATCGATCAAATGCGAGAAGGGGATGTAAGTTCATCAGAAGGAAAGCATGAAGCACTCAAAATACTACTACCATTGATACAGGCAATTTCATCATCTGTAGAACGAGGGCATTACATCGGCAAAGTTGCAGGACTTCTTTCGACGACCGAAACAGAGTTGAAACAAGATATCCAGCAATTCGAAAAATCAATTGTGCGCATTCCAATACCATCCAGAGAGACTGAAGTGATTCAAGAGCATTCAGATGCATTCTCTAGTGCAGAGATAGCCCTAGGTATTATGATGATGTTTCCACTGCTAAAATCTCTGATTTCAGAACTTATTCAACCAGAAGAGCCAGCAGCAGCTGCTCTCTATAGTGCTATCAAGGAATTACCAGATGTACAAAATATTCACATAGAGATGCTAAAACTTCCTGAGGAATACGTTGAACGGGTTTCTATTTTGATGCTTTTTTGTGAACATCTTGATTTTGGAAGTTGGAGCCAATCACTTGCAGAGCGTGAAATGCGCAAAAATTTCTCTACTGCCAATCGTGTTTTCTTACGAAAAAAGCAGGAGAATATCGCTACCAGACTGCAAAAAGCTCGCAAAGAGGGGAATGCTGCAGAAGAAGATAAGTTGTCCCTGCAATATACTCAGATACTCAAGCTGGCGAAAATGGCTTCAAAGTAGTTGTTGTTGGCTACATTTTCCCTATACTGCTTGCAATGGCTTCACATCCAAGAAAATTCATCGTACAACCAACAGACGACGACCTTAAAGAGTTGCCCGAACAGGTTAAGCATCTTATTAAGAAAGGACGTGAACAGCGTTATGTAACACATCAGGAGATTATGTCTGTTGTTCCAAATGCGGAAGAAGATGTAGATTTGCTTGATGATGTGTATTCATTACTCGTCAATCTTGGTATCCAGGTCATCGATGTGAAAGACGCACTTATCTGGGAGAAGAAGCATAAAGGAGGACTAACAATACCCGAGCCTACTGAAGATCTTTCTGATATCTCCTCTACGGATGACGATGACGATGCAGATATAGATACAGATGGCGCGGATGAGGATGACGATGAGGAATCGTCAGTTGCTTCAATGGATAAGTCCGAAGAGATGCTTGAAGTAGTTGCTACTGCAGGTATTGCTATCGATAAAGATCGCGAAGTATCCGAAGAAGAAAAAGGAAGAAGAAAAAGAGAGCGCGAAGTAGACCTTTTAGAAATTAGTAATGACTCCGTTCGAATGTACTTATCAGAGATTGGGCGTGTTCCTCTTATTGACGGTAAGAAAGAAGTAGAATTGGCCAGGCGTATTCGCAAAGGAGATGCATCTGCAAAGCAACAACTCGCAGAAGCGAACCTCCGATTGGTAGTATCTATTGCTAAAAAATACATCGGACGAGGGCTTTCATTCTTGGATCTTATTCAAGAGGGAAACATCGGTCTTTTCCGTGCAGTAGAAAAGTTTGACCCAGAGCGTGGATTTAAGTTTTCCACATACGCTACATGGTGGATTCGCCAGGCGATTACTCGTGCTATTGCAGATCAGGCACGAACAATTCGTATTCCTGTGCACATGGTGGAAACCATCAATAAGCTGACACACACGCAGCGCAGACTTGTACAGGAACTAGGTCGAGAACCTACAGTAGAAGAGCTTTCTGTAGAAATGGAGATGGATATTAAAAAAGTACGACATATTCAAAAGATCAGCCAAGATATTATTTCTCTCGAATCCCCTGTTGGATCAGAAGAAGATAGTAAACTTGGTGACTTTATCGAGGACGAAGATGCAGTAAATCCGTTCGAGGCTACTAACCGTCAGCTTCGAAAAGAAAACGTACACTCAATGCTTGAATTCCTAACGCCACGTGAGCGCAAGATTATCGAAATGCGATTTGGTCTTAAAGATGGAATTGGCCACACACTCGAAGAAGTTGGTAAAGAGTTTGGTGTAACACGAGAACGTATCCGTCAGATTGAGGCTAAAGTACTACAAAAAATGAGAGATCACCCACGGTCTATGACGATCCGTGAACATGGAAGTAGTCCGAAGCGAGTTGGATTCTCCTCGTCTGCAAAGATGGGTAGCTCTGAGTCTGGCCAATCTGGAGCTTCGTATGTTGACTTCATGCGAATGCTCGAAGAGGATATGAAGAGGCTTACAGAGAAATGTCCAAAGTGTAACAAAGGAGAACTCGTTCGCCTGACCAAAGAGGGCAAAAAAATCGATAAGTGTGATAGTTGTGCACATGAGATCGATATACAATTAAAAAGCTAAGTATCAGTAGCCAATTATATAAAGAGCCGAGGATATAAATCTCAGCTCTTTACTTTTAGCTCTTTACTCTATTAGGCAGAGCAGCTACCTCCTTTTACGAGCTTCTTTACCGCCGCAAGGCCGACGAGCACGTAAACAATCGATTCCACCTGTGGCCAGCTACCCAAAACGAGGTTAACCACGTTGAGGTTCTGTCCTACAAAGTCGCCAACACCTACAAGACCCCAGTTAAGGGCTCCAATAAGAATCAGCCAGTGACAAGCTTTACAAAAATTCATAAAATGGTGGGGAAGGGAGAAAAAAAATGCCAATAGGCACGTTACATGCTAGTTTATCATCATCTATGATAAATGTAATCTTGCATACATCTGCTATTCATTGTCTGCTACGTACTTTGCAGATCTAAAGATGTGTTGTCTGGCTTCTTCTGGTAGCATGCATTTATGATGACAGAAACTCAGGCAGCATCTGGCAAAGCTACAAAGAATGCAGTGCAAAAACTCGTAGGTAGAGGAGGAAAAACTTTTGAAGTTGAGTATGCAAAGTTAAACGAAGCACAGAAGCAAGCCGTCGATACTATCGATGGACCCGTTATGGTAGTCGCAGGACCAGGCACAGGTAAGACACAGGTATTAGCTCTGCGTACAGCCAAAATACTACAGTCTACGCAGATGAATCCATGGAACATTTTGTGTCTGACATTTAGTAAGAGCGGAGCAACTGCAATGCGCAATCGTCTTCGTGAAATTATTGGTAGTGATGCGTATGGTGTTACGGTAAATACTATTCATGGTTTTTGTAACGATATCATCACGGCACACCCTGCAGTATTCGAAGACTGGTCTTCGCTGGAACAGATAAGTGATGTGGAACGCTACCGATCATTGAACAAAATAATTGATCAACTTCTTCCCGCAATGGTTCTGGTGAACCCGAAATCACCCTATACACGATCACGAGATATATTGGGTCGCATATCTCAGCTAAAACGAGAAGGGGTAACAGACAGAGAGCAGCTTCTGGCTATTGCAGACCAATATGATCAACAGATGCTATCAAAGAGTAAAGAAGGTACCAAGGTGCATGCACGTAATGTGCTTTCTGCGAAGAAATTCCGCGAATTTATCAATATCTTCGATCTCTATCAGCACATGCTAAAAGATACCGGTCGCTACGATTACGAAGACATGATTCTTAATGTTACCGAGGCTCTGCGCCAAGAGGATTGGCTTCTTGCAAGCCTCCAAGAGCGGTATCAGTACGTACTTGTCGATGAGTTTCAGGATACCAATGGTTCTCAGTATGCATTTATCGATACGATCACTTCAGATCCTACTGCAGATGCATCCCCAAACTTTTTTGTTGTTGGAGATGATGACCAAGCTATTTATAGATTTCAAGGCGCAAACCTCACAAATATACTTTCATTTCGTGATAGATACCCGAGTGCGCCAGTTATTACACTAACGCAGAGCTATCGTTGTACACAGCCTATACTGGATGCAGCGGATTCACTCATCTCTCAAAACACCGAACGCCTTGTAGGAAAGATTGAAAATCTCAATAAGCATCTTACGGCAGCTGCACAAGAAGGTGGGTTACCACCTCAGATGCACTTTGCACCTTCTGATATGGCAGAACCCTGGGTGATTGCCGATATGGTAGATGCAAGGCTCCGTGAAGGAATTGCACCCAATGATATAGCAATCATCGTACAGACCAATCGAGAATTACTCCCACTGTATGACGTGTTTAAAGCACGAGAAATTCCAGTCGTGCTTTCTGGGAAGTTAAACCTCCTAGAGCATCCTCTAGTAGAGCAAGCTCTTGCAATACTAAAAGCAGTACATAACCTTCATGATGATCACCTCCTCTCCAGTGCTCTAGCATCAGCGTGTTTCGGCTGTCATCCAGCAGATCTCTCAGTACTCTATGCACTCAAGCGTGAAAAGAAATGTACCCTACTTGAGTGTGCTCTAAAAATAGAAGAGGAAGAGTTCAACTTGCGAGATCAAGACATTCTGATCACTGCTCGAGATAGTATTCTCGATCTTCATCATAAAAAAGATCAACGCACAGTCGTCGAAACTCTTGAGCATATTTATCGTGAAACTAACCTCTTAGGTTCTTTGAAAGAAGGAGAAATGGATATCTTAGATTTTGCTGCAGGCCAAGAGTTCTTTGATCGTATAAAAGACAGAGCATACGAGCAGCCACACTTTACCTTCGAAGTATTTTTAGACGATCTCGAGTATTACCTCGATGCAAATTATAGTGACTTAAAACTTACGTACGATCTCCCGCATCTTACAGAGTCTGGTGTGCAGATGATGACAGCACATAAAAGTAAAGGACTAGAGTTTCATACGGTGATACTCTCAAACTTTAGAGAGGGGCATTGGGACAAGAGAAAAAATCCCACATCGCTTGCAATACCAGAAGACTTACTCTTTGGATGGGAGAAAGATCAGAAGTCGTATGAGAAGAATCAAGATGAACGAAGAGTAGCTTTTGTTGCTATGACTAGGGCTAAACGTGAATTGATATTTTTATGCCCTTCACAACTTACAACAGGTGATAGCATGAAAGCAGTTTCTCCTTCGGGGTTCTTTGCAGAGGCTGGTGAACTTCCAGAAGTACATACAGAAGTCCTGCACCCAGACCAAATGTCGACACTAATTTCTGTTCCTCCAAGAGAATTCGATGCAGAGTTTGCAGCATTTTTACAAAAGCGCATCGAGAACTTTGCACTGTCTCCGACGGCATTGAATCATTTTATCGAAGATCCGTTACTTTTCCTAGAAGTAGATCTCTTGCAAAAGCCTCAAGCCAAAGAGCCGCACTTTGCTTACGGAAATGCAGTGCACCACGTGCTTGCCAAGTGGGCAGACTCTATTGCGACGGGTGAGGTGCTTACGGAGCAACAAATACTTGATACGTTTGATGATCACCTTATCAAACGTGAGTTGCTTACCAAGAAAGAACTCGAGCGCCTGATGCACCTCGGTCACCAAACACTGACACGATACATGAGTTCCCATTTGCAGAGCCCGTATCCTATAGTATACAAAGTAGAATATCCGATAAATACGCACCTGGGTGATATTCCGATTAAAGGAAAACTTGACCGTATTGACTTAATGGAACCGAATTCTTCCGCAGCTATTATTACCGACTTTAAAACAGGGAAGCCAAAGACTGAAAAGCAGATCGTAGATTTAGGATACCACCGCCAATTGGTCTTTTATGATCTCCTTATTCGCAATGGATATAGCATTCTGGATCCGAAGGAATTCAGATTAGAATTCGTTGGGGAAGGGGCAGATGATCCCATCATCAGATCCTTCACAATCTCGGAAGAAGACCGTAAAGAGCTTACAGAGCTGATAAATACCGTCTGGCAGAAGATACTTGCATTAGACTTCACAGAGGTCTAAATTGGCTCTAACAAGCCATGGAACAAGTATCTACATCTGCTGGCACACCTCTAGATTCAAGGCAAATTGCTGTTAAAGATCTTTGTAATGACAATGCTTGCACTCTTGAAAATGTAGCGGAAATACGCTTTAGAGATTTCAGGAGTCTCCAGTGTCTCGTACCCGAAGCGCGTACAGATCTTGCTCATAGAGCTATGGATCAAGTTACTGACTTACAAGCACAAGTTGCCCTTGTAGCTCGTAGCATTTCTCAGATATCTACTGCAGAAGGAACTGTAGATATTCAGGCAGGAGAAGAATATGTTGCGCAGGAAGTTTTACGAGAACTCTTTTTAGATGACACAGTGGGTTGGATGAAGAGGCACAGGCTACATCTTTCATCTGCAGAAGGTGCAGTAGGAAAAGTAAACATGCCAAAAGGAAATACGGAGCAAATAATTTGGGCGCAAACAAAGAATGTATTAGAAGGTAACTTAAGCAATTTATCAATAGAAGAAGAGATAATGCGATCAATCTCTATTCTTTTCGAAATTAGAATGCAAAGAGAACGCATGTGGTTAGCATTTTGTGCAGCTCCAATACATTCTATAAAAGCGGTTGCAACAACTGTTGCTTCCACTGTGGCCTTGCTTGGAATAGGCGCTGGTTTGAGTATAGGATTAGCTACTACTGGAGCACAATATGCACACAATGGTTACGGAAATATTCGTCAGAGACGAAAGTTTTCTCGGCCAGAATGCAATGCGCAAAAGTTTCTTCGGACAAATAGCTATACACACCGATCGTACATTCTACATTGCATGGATAAGCTAAAAATCTATGGAAACGTCGAAGAACTGATTGGGTACGGAGATGCCGCTTAAGCGAGGTGATCTCGCAGGGCATGCACTGCTCTGCCTCGGTGACTTATTGTATTTTTCTGATCGATACTCATCGCACTGTACACCATATCAAAGCTTTCAGGTTTAAAGCACGCAGAGATGGGAAGTCCTGGTAAGTAATCTGCTTCGAGAGTTGGGGTAATAATCCCCTCGCAGATACCTTCAAATATATGCTCAGTATTGGATGCATCGATGTAGGCAATGTTCGAGACAAATCGAGCTTTACGATTACTTTCTGATTCCATTCTTTTTAAGAAGTACTCTATCCATTCCTCATCACTTGCATCCGCCCCTGCTCCCCAGCGCCTCGTATGGATGCCAAGTTCTCCTTGTATTGCTTCGATAATTATTCCACTGTCATCAGCGATTGTTGGAATACATCCGCCGCGTTCGTAAAAGTGCCTGGCCTTGATTAGAGCATTCTCCGCATAGGAAGACCCTGTTTCTTCGGGGTCTATGGCAATTTGTAAATCAGCAGGGGTTAACAGCTCTAGATCAAGATTTCCGAGCACCTCAGAAATCTCTATAAATTTGCCAGTATTTCCTGTACCAATTAATAGCTTCATACACGTAACTCTAAACTGTGTGGGTAGGGATACCTGCGCTTCTTTTAATCTTGCGCTACTTTATCTATGTAGACTTCACGGGCTTTTGCACCGTTGCTTGGTCCTATCAGATTTTTTTCTTCCATAATATCCAGTAGCCTCGCAGCTCTGGCATATCCGACTTTCAGCTGTCTCTGCAAAAGGCTCGCAGACGCTTTTCCTGTTTCTTGTACAACACGAACAGCCTCGAAGAACATATCATCTCCGCCATTATCGTCTGCATCCAAATTAATATAACTGCCATTGCTTCCCTCTTCACCATCTTCTCCTCTGTTTCCATCCATTTCTATCTGCTCGGTCACTTTTCCACCTCCGGCAATCTTTACGCTATTGATAACACGTTCGACTTCTTTACCGGTAACAAGGATACCTTGTATACGGATTGGGTTCGAAGTCTCTGCAGTCATATACAGCATATCCCCTCTGCCAAGTAAATCTTCTGCACCAATGGAATCTAAGATAGTGCGAGAGTCCACAGCAGATACTGTGCGGAAGGCGATACGTGTAGGGATGTTTGCCTTAATAAGACCAGTAATAACATCGACGCTCGGACGCTGTGTAGCAATAATCAAGTGCATACCTGTAGCACGCGCCATTTGTGCAATACGTGCGATCATGGTTTCTGTATCTCTGCGATATTGGCGCATCATCAAGTCGGCAAGCTCATCAACGACAATAACAATACGCGGAAGCATGTGCTCTTCTTCTTTTTGTTTTTCGTTAAATTCATCAAGGTTACGCACTCCTGCCTCAGAGAACCGGTGCAAGCGACGTCCCATTTCTGCAACTGCCCAACGCAATGCTTGTAGGGCGCGTTCTGCTTCTGTGATAACCGGAGTAAGAAGGTGAGGAATACCATCGTAGGGCATAAGTTCTACACGCTTCGGGTCAATAAGAATCAATTTAAGTTCATGTGGTGCATTCTGGAAGAGTAGTGATGTTAGAAATGCATTCATGCAGACTGATTTACCAGAACCTGTAGCACCGGCTATCAGCAAATGCGGCATGTCGTTAAGAGCTGCTACAACTGCATTACCAGATACATCTCTACCGAGAGGCAAGCTAAGAGGGGATTCACTCTCCATAAATTGTGGGCTCTCCATAATCTCTCGAAGATGGACCAGTGTTCTTACAGAGTTTGGCATCTCAATACCGACAAGAGATTTTCCAGGAATAGGCGCTTCGATACGAAGGCTGGGGGCTGCTAGTGCCAAAGCCAAGTCGTCTTTAAGGGCCGCAATTTTACTAAGCTTTACTCCTTCTGCAGGCTTTAGTGTAAATTGTGTCACTGTTGGACCTGGATGTGCATCACGCATGGTAACGTCGATATCAAATTCTTCCAGCTTCTCTTCGATAAGTTTGGCCTGCTTCTTTAGTTCGGCATCGTCGACTTTGAGTTCCGAATGCGTTCCATCGAGCAAATCGTATTGAGGGAATGTCCATTCTTCGAATCGCGTGTCTTTCATCTGCAATGTATCTTTTACTTTTTTGCTTAGTATTTTTTTAGTGCGGTCTTTTATAGAGGTCTGCGCAAAGGCTGGACGAACAATATTTAACTCTGGTTGTTCTTGGTCGTCTTCTACCAAATCGTCATCCTCATCGGACTCTTCATCATCTTCTTCGTATTCATCTTCTTCGTACTCGTCATCTTCATCCACTACTTTCTTGCGACGTTTTTTCTTCTTTGGTTTTAGTACACTTCCTGCCCATTCAAGAATGCCTCCGAAGTCTGGTTCAAAGGATATAAAGAGACCCGAGATAAAGACAGCACTGAGTACCGTGTACCCAACAGTTCTACTGGTAAATACCAAAAATGGAAGACTCATCATAAAGCCAACGGATCCAGCTAACGCATCTCTATTAGAAGCGATTTCTTCTAGAGGTGCTCCGATGTGGACAATTCCCAAAAAGGAAAGTAAACACAGCACAAGCCCGACACTGCGCTTCGTTTCAAATTGAGCATTATGTGCAAACCAGTGAAGTAATCCGGAGATAATCAAAAATGCGGGAAAAATTCCACTCCATGCACCAAAAAAGAATGTCAAAGCTGTTCCCATGCTTTCTCCAACAAGTCCAGCGTCTTGATTAATAACAAGGTACAGAAGGATTCCTGCAGTAATCTGGCCTGTGCCAGAAACGAGTCTCTGCGTTTCGGGCGCGAGATTGAGGGCGTTCTTTTTCTTTGCACGCCTTCGGCGGTATTTTCGACGTTTTTTGCGAACCATTACCATAAGTATACCAGAACTTCTGATTTGCGAAAGAATGGTATTTTTCGCTAAGCAAAGGGATCATTATCTTGTGTAATCATTTGCAAATACTTTAGAAAGTCATTTCGACTCGAAATAAGTGAGCGCATCAAAAACACACAATGAGCAATATCGCTATAGTCTCTCAACACAGTTTCTGGCAAAGAAGCAGCAAATGGTTTCCACGAAGTTGTGGAAGTTGAGCATAGCCGATGTATACCTTCTTTAACTCTATCTACAATACACTGATTTTCAATAGAAACAGTTGAGCGATAGACAGTTTCTGGTGGCCCTTCTTCGTGAATCCATAGATCGTTAAAAGAGTGCTGCTGTACTGTGTATCCTTGAGGTTTCAGATTCTGTTGTATTTTGCATCGTAGTCGATAGATCAGTCTTCTTGCTGTTTGTACTTTCTCTATTTCTGAGTACTGTAAATTACACATGCCACTTGCGGTTTTCACTTGCGCAGTGCACATACCAGATCGCAAAGAGAGACTTCCAAATTCTTTCGGATCATATGCAATACTTACTGAGAAATTACCTGGATCAAATGCATCCCATTGTAGAGTGTCAGCAATGATTTCATCGGTATGGACATTTGCCCTTCGATCTTCTTTCATACGAAAAAGTATGCAATCGCACAGCCATTCCTTGCAATGAGTTGCTATACTTAATGTATGAAAGTAGTCATTTTTGGCGGCAGAGGCTATATGGGGCAGTACTTTGCATCACTGTATCCCGATGCATTGACACCATCCGTGGATATTGCAGACAGCAGGGATATCGCAGATGTTCTCGATACTGAGAAGCCTGATGTCGTCATTAACTGTGCAGGGAAAACTGGACGCCCAAATGTCGATTGGTGTGAGACACACAAGCAAGAAACTATCCATAGTAATGTGATCGGACCACTAGTTCTTGTCGAAGAGTGTGGAAAGCGTGACGTGTACCTTGTACACATTGGAACAGGGTGTGTGTACTCGGGGAATTCTTCCACACCATTTACAGAAACCGATGCTCCAAACTTTTTTGGGAGTTTTTACTCTCGAAGTAAAGGTGTGATAGATCAGCTTCTTCATGATTTTCCAGTACTCAATATCCGTCTCCGTATGCCATTTGATGGCACTAGTAACGAGCGTAATCTCATAAATAAGATCAAAAAATACGACAGACTACTGGATACAGAAAATTCTATGACGTACATCCCAGACTTACTTGCAGCTGCAGATACACTTATCCAGAAGCGGGCAACTGGACCCTATAACATCACAAACCCTGGTGCGATTACACCATTTAGAATCATGGAGCTGTATAAAGAGATCGTTGATCCAAGCCATACATTTGCACTTCTCAAGGAAGAGGACCTACCAGAGGTCGCATCTGCCGGTCGCAGCAGCTGTGTGCTGTCTGGAGACAAATTAGCATCAGAAGGAATAGTGATGAAACCTGTAGAAGATGCCTTCCGAGAAGCCCTTCATACACTCAAATCTGCAGCGAATTCGTAGTATTGTGCAATATTCGATATTGTGTTATAATAATTTATAGATATGAAGACTCTCAAACCTCAAATTCAGGCTCTAGTCAACAGATTGGGATCACTTTTGAAACGTCGTTGGAAACGCGTTCTTATCTTCGTTGTTATTGCGCTTCCTGTTATAGCGCTCACAAACTTCCTGAGATCCGAGCCAGAACCTGAATATCTAACTGCTCAAGTGGAGCGAGGAGAACTGGTTCAGGCTGTAGAGGTTGTGGCTACCGTAATTTCAGAGAAAGATCTTGAGCTCAAATTCCCTGTATCAGGGATCGTCGATGAATTACTTGTTTCTGATGGTGATATTGTCATAGCAGGGCAGGAACTTGCGAGACTCCGATCAGGAAGTTTAAATGCAGCAGTATCTGCAGCTCAAGCCCGTCTTACTACTACCTATGCAGAACTTCGTGCCTTAGAAGAAGGGGCTCGACCAGAGGATATTGCCATTGCAGAGGCAGAGCTTCAGAACAAGAAGGCATCACTAGATTTTGCTCAATCAAAGTTTGATGCAGCAGTAGATTCATTAGAGCAGGCAAATAGTAAATTAGAATCACTACAATCAGAAGCAAAGACTGCTTCTATTGGTGAGGTAGCGAGTGCGAGCAGCACACTTTTGAAAGAAATTTCCAAGACAGAGACAGCACTTGGTGTTATCGAAGATGTATTCGAAGATCTTACACTACAGAATATCTTGTCACAGGCTCAGCCTGCAGAATATTCAGAGATTGAAACCCAGAGAAAAGCTACATATGCAGCAATTGCCGATTTCATCTTTCAGCAAAGAGGTTCTTCAAAAGATTTTAGAGAGGCATCAGCAGCACTTCTTGCGTCTCGAACAATAA
This sequence comes from bacterium, assembly GCA_027592135.1. Lineage (GTDB taxonomy): Bacteria > Patescibacteriota > Gracilibacteria > Peribacterales > Peribacteraceae > UBA2170. The sequence continues at coordinate 57,846 of JAQCIJ010000001.1, forward strand.
TTAATGATGCTGCGCGTATTATTCAGAGAGCGTATGACTTTATCTCTCGACAAGAACCCTTGGGACTCTTTGATTTCACAAAAAAGGAAACCCTCAAAAACTCTCTTGCAACACAGAAGAACAATGCAGAAACTGCCTATAACAATATCGATACTGCCTACAAAGCTTTACAGGATAAAGTGGCAAACTTTGATACGAGAATTGCGACAGAGGAATCTAACCTCGTAACTTCTAAAGGAGCACGAGACCAAGCGCTTGCCGACATCAACACATTCCGTACCGCAGTTGCCGTTTCAGAGGCACAGCTATCTCTGAAGAAAGCAGGAACACGAAAGGCAGATGTCGATGCATCTCGTGGGCGTGTACAATCAGCGCGAGCTGACCTCGAAAGAGCTCAGGCAGATTATGACGATACGATCCTTAGGGCACCAATCGATGGAACAATTACCAAAGTAAACCTAAAGAAAGGGGAGTTCACCCCTGGCCAGTTTAGCGAGACGGTTGCGGCTATTACTATTCTTGGAGTATCGCCGTACCGTATCGAAGTCTTTACCTCAGAGATTGATATTCCAAAGATCGACTACAAGCAGCCTGGAGAACTTCTTTTGGATGCATATCCCAATAGAGAATTTCCAGTGGAAGTAACCGAGATCGACCCAGCAGCGACGATTGTCGATGGGGTTCCGAAGTATCGCATCAAGTTGGATTTTCCAGAGAGTTTTGAAAAACTCTTAAAAATTGGCATGACAGGGGATCTTGATATTATCACTGACATCAAAGAAGACGCGCTCTACATTCCTGGACGTGCAGTTATCAAAAACGAAGAAGGGGAAGACATCGTCCGTGTGCTTCTGGAAGACGGAGAGGTAGAAGAGAGACCAGTAGTTGTCGGGATGGAAACCATTACCAATGTAGAAATTGTTAAAGGTCTCGAAGAAGGAGAAGCAGTAATCGTTCTTATTAAGTAGCATGCCCAAGAAAACAAAAAAAACAGCCGCGCCATTAATAGAGACGCAAAATCTCCACAAGTCGTACTTTAGTGAGGAGTTGGAGACGGCAGTATTACATGGAATTAATCTGACGATTCATGAAGAAGAGTTTATTTCTATTATGGGACCTTCGGGTTCTGGAAAATCTACACTGATGCATATTTTAGGATTTCTGGATCAGCCAACACAAGGAAAGTATCTCTTTCGTGGAGAGCCAACAAGAACAATGACCGACGATGAACTTGCTGCTATTCGTGCAACTCGTGTGAGTTTTGTATTCCAAGCTTTTAACTTGCTACCGAGAACATCGGTACTCGACAACGTAATGTTACCATTGCTCTATCACCCTACGATTCCTGCATCCGAAAGAATCGATCGATCCATGGAAGCTATCAGAGCTGTAGATCTTACAGATCGTGCACTGTATTACACCAATCAACTTTCTGGAGGGCAGCAGCAACGCGTGGCAATTGCCAGAGCTCTGGTAACAGATCCTGATGTTATCTTTGCCGATGAACCAACAGGAAACCTGGATAGTACGTCTGGAAACCAAGTGATGGAAGTGTTACAAAATCTGCATGAACAAGGAGGAAGAACCATTATCCTTGTAACACATGAACAAAGTACTGCAGCGCACGCGAAGCGTATTATTCATCTCAAAGATGGTCTGGTCGATTCCGATGTACAATCCTTTAAGCGTATTTCTGCAAAAACAAACAATACCCTCGAAAAGTAATGCTTATTAAAGATACGATGTTTGCGGCGCAGCGCAGTCTGACCAGTAATAAAAGCAGGTCACTGCTTACGATGCTTGGTGTCATTATTGGTGTAGGGTCTGTTGTGCTCATGACATCTGTCGGAGCAAGTATGGAAAAACTGATTCTCGGACAGATTAGTTCTATTGGTGCAAAAAGCATGGTGATTTTCCCTGGCCAACAACAAGGTGCAGAAGGAGCTATTCAGGCAGGGTATGATAGTCTGACATTCGAAGATATTGATGCACTCAATAAACTCACAACCATCACAAGTGTGGCTCCTGCTATGTTTATGGCTGTAGATCAAGCTACGTTCGGAAGAGAGAAGACAGAGCCTCGTGTTATCGGAACGATTCCGAATTACTTTAATAATCGTGAGGTAAACGTAGAGCGCGGAAGATTACTCGATGAAAGTGATGTACGTGCTGCACGTAATGTTGTCGTTCTGGGGTCAGAAATTGTCGATGACTTATTCGGTCCTCAAAATCCCATTGGGAAACGCGTTAAACTCGGATCGAGGTCGTATGAGGTTATCGGTACGTTGGAATCGATTGGTACGCAGTTTTTCCAGAATGCCGATGAGTTTGTGTTTATTCCACTGACAACAGCTCGTGCGCAGAACGCACAGAAGTATGTGAATATTGTCAGTATGCAGTCGGTAGGGGATTTTGATCTTGCTCAATATGATGTCGAGACACTGCTGAGGCGTCGGCACGGGATAGTGAACCCCGATGGAGATCCCGATAAAGATGACTTTATTGTTAGTACATCAGCCCAAGCGAACGACATTCTTGGGTCAGTATCGCTGGGACTCACACTATTTATTACTACCGTTGCGGGTATCTCTCTTATTGTTGGCGGCATCGGTATTATGAATATCATGCTCGTATCTGTCACAGAGCGCACGCGTGAAATTGGTTTGCGTAAGGCAATTGGTGCCAAGCGTAGAGATATCCTCTTGCAGTTTCTCGTAGAAGCGATAGCCCTTACGATGCTGGCAGGAATCATTGGAGTTGTATGTGGAGTGGGGCTTGCAGCACTGATTGCAGCTATTACGGATACGTTCTTACCAACCTACGACTTTGTGATGTCCTATCCTTCTATAGGAGTGGCCCTTGCTATGGCATATGTTGTAGGGCTAGGATTCGGAATCTATCCTGCTAAAAAAGCTGCCGATCTTTCCCCTATGAATGCCCTTCGCTACGAGTAAATGCTACTTACTGATACATTCAAATCGGCATACACAGCAATCACCGCTCATCGGATGCGGTCGATCCTTACGATGCTTGGTATTATTATCGGAGTGGGTTCTGTAGTGCTGATGGTATCTGTAGGACGCAGTTTCGAGCGATATGTGCTGGATCAAGTAGAGTCGTTCTCGAGTCACTTAATTGAGGTCTATCCAACTGGTTTCGAGAAATTTGGACGCACACTTGATTCATTAAGCTTTGCAGATTACGAGGCTGTCTTGAAGCTCACGACAGTAAAAGATGTAGCACCAGTTATTTTTATTCGTGAAAAAGTTTCGGTAGGTACAGAAGAGATCTCTCCAAATATTTTTGGGACGACACACCATTTTTTCAGTAACTATAGTCTCAAGCTACGTGACGGTAGAATTTTAAACGATTCAGACTTTAAAGGTGCACGCTCTGTTGCAGTGCTAGGATTCCAAGCGGCAGAAGATTTGTTTGGACCAAACAATCCTTTGGAAAATCGCATTCGTATCGGTCAGAGGTTTTATACGGTCGTTGGTGTAATGGACACCGTCGGTTCTGCACTACTGCAGGATCTTGACTCTTTTGTGTATGTACCGTTTACCACAGCGCGTGCACAGACAGGGCAGAAGTTTATGAGTTATATGACGATGAAGGCGACTATCGAAGATGATGCATTAGCAATGGCAGATGTCACATCTCTACTTCGTCAGAGACACGGTATAGAAAACCCTGATAATAATTACGACAAAGACGACTTTCGCGCACGGAGTGCATCTCAAGCGACAGAGATAGTAGGAACAGTAGGTCTTGGCCTTACAGCATTTATCGGTCTGATCGCAGGTATTTCTCTGATAGTAGGAGGAATCGGAATTATGAACATCATGCTTGTGTCTGTTACAGAGCGCACAAGAGAGATTGGTCTTCGTAAAGCACTTGGCGCTACTCGCCAAGATATTATGCGTCAGTTCCTTATAGAAGCAGTAGCGCTTACGATGCTTGGGGGAACGATCGGTATTATCGGAGGAGCAGTCATTGGAGCAGTGCTTACTGCAGTAGCGAGTAAGTTCGTTGGTCACGTACCATTTTTACTATCTATCCCTGCATTACTGTCAGCCGCCGGTATGGCTTTGGCTGTAGGACTGCTGTTTGGGATAGTCCCTGCAAGAAAGGCTGCAGATTTAAGCCCAATGGAAGCTATAAGATGGGAGGGGTAACTACCGTACATCGTCGCATAGAGATCTTCTTCTAGAGAATGAAATCGATGGTGCATAGAATATTCGAGAGTACCAATAGCATGTGCATTTGAAAGTATTCCTTTGCTATTACCATCTATACGATCAGACAAGCGTTTCTCCGTACCTCGCATACTTTTTTGTACTCCTTGAATATGGAAAACAATGTCTTTAAGGGTAACGCCGCCGTTGTTTGCATCGTGTTCTTTCATGGGTTTTGTATGATAGATGTTGAAAGGGTGAGGAACAAGTTGAGAAATGGAACGCTCACATTTTCCTTGAGATAATAGGTAGATACGCTAAAATCCTTCACGTGGGTCGGTACCGAAGTGGTTCAGCCGTCGCTCCTCGCTTCGCACGGAGCTATGGCCGACAAGCAAACGGGTCTGGCTGTAAACCATCAGCCGTCGCTCTTTACTTCGTTACGAGCTATGGCCGACAGGGATGGCTCCGCCTTCGGGGGTTCGCCTGCCCGCCGTAGCCATTGTGGAGCAATGCGTAGGTGGGAGTCCTTTCCAGACATGTTCGACCCCACGTCGCCTGCGGGCTATGAGGGGCAGGCAAAGACGCTCGAAGAGAGGAAATCAGGCGGGAGGTGATGGAGTTAAAGTATAGGTTCAAGATGTCTGATTATTCTTCAGCATCAACCAGCTGACTCATGTATTCGACCTGTTCTTCAGAGCTCATATTAGCAGTTACATTATTCTTTGCTTCTTCGATTTGTTCCTCAAGGTGTTTTCTTGCACCTTCTTGGTCACCTATTGATTGTAAAGTAAAAGTAACTTTCCAGTCTTTGATGCGACTTAAGTAATGCTTTGTATAGCGATTTTTCGGTTCTACAGCATTGACAGCATCAATTGCTCGACCGTTTAAGTCTCCTACTTGTACACCAACGTCTAGCTTCTGACTAACTGTGAGGTCAGGTTGAATGATAAAGTACATACTGTTAGCAAGCATTGAAGCTCTGTTCAGTGTCTCTGCTGTATCCTGACTAGGAGTTTCAAGGCAGCCTTGCAGAGCTGTTCTATATTCTTCGATGGCACTCCGAACCTCTGCTAACTCTTCTTCGGTAATTTCAAATGATTGGGAAGCACAGCCTGCTAAAATTGGCAGACTAGCTGTTGCTGCAAGAAAGTGGCGCCTACTTATTATTACAGATGATGAGTCTGATGAGGATTCACGTGCTCTTTTAGTCACATATTGTTGCGTTAAGGACAAAATCCTAAAATGATTAGAGCTAGACTATAATGGTTATTGGATGTGTTATCCAACTAAATTTAGAGAAAAATGAAGGTGAATTTTAAACCTAATCATGCAATTTCGTTGAACTCTAGTCATTTTGCCATTAGACTACAAAAGTCCGAAACGTATATAATACCTTTGGTCATAGCTCTTTTTAAGATAGAATTCTCAACGTGGGTCGGTACCGAAGTGGTCAAACGGGTCTGGCTGTAAACCAGATGGCTCCGCCTTCGCTGGTTCGAGTCCAGCCCGGCCCACCATCAATAAGCACTTTTTCCATGACAATATATAGAGATAGAAGTATCTTTGAGATACTTTTCCACATCTCTCATGTCCCTCTTCTCATCATTCTATTTCTACTTGGTAGTCGGACTCTTTTTTCTTATGGGATTTCGCGTTGTGCGACCAATACAACGAGGACTTGTGGAGCGATTTGGTAAATATGTTCGTACCTCAGAACAGGGGTTGCGATGGATCATTCCATTTGTCGAACGCATGCGAAAAGTAAATATTACAGAGATACGTTTGGATATTGCAAAGCAGTCTGTGATCACCAAGGATAACTTGAACTTGGAAATTGATGCCGTTGTGTATTTTAAAGTACATGATGTTTCCAAAGCTATTTATAACGTTGACGACTACGCACAATCTATTCCGTCACTTGCACAAACCACACTGCGTGCGATCGTGGGAGAAATGCCATTTACAGAGGTCAATGCTAACCGTGCAAGTATAAATAACAAGATTGAGAAAGAGTTGGATTCGCAAACACAAGCTTGGGGTATCGATATCCTCCGTGTAGAACTCCAAGATGTCAGCCCTTCGAATGATGTACAGAATGCGATGGACAAAGTGGTAACGGCAGAACGAGAAAAAGAAGCGACAATCACACAAGCAGCAGCCCTTAAAGAAGCGGCTAAAGAAGAAGCTGAGGCTATCGTAATCGCTGCGAGAGCACAGAAGGAATCTGCAATCGAAAGAGCGACAGGAGAAGCAGAGGCCATCGCACTCGTGAACAATGCTGTAGAGAAGACATTCCAACTGCGAGCGCAGAAGTACAGAGAGCTAGAAGTCACAGAAAATGCACTGAGTGATAATGCAAAAATCATTATCACTGAAAAAGGAATTTCTCCTTCTGTTATTTTAAATACTGAAGGAAGTGATGTGATTCCTGTAGAGCGGAAGGTTTAGTGTTTTGCAGCCTTTTTCCTTTTCTTCCTTTTCTCAGCACGTAGTGCAACTGCCTTTTTAGCACTCATTAGGTCTCCATCAGGAAGGGTTCTGCCTAGGCGTTTAAGAGCTATGCGTAGAATATCTATAAATTTACATTCACCACCATTGTGTGTAGCGGGTAATCCCTTCATCGATAAATCAGCAACGGTCATTCCATTTAATTGCCCAACAGTAAAAATCCCCACTTTATCCAGTGCGTTTGTATGTCGTGTCCCAAGACCTAGATACGCAATAGTAACATCATCGATTGCATGTGGGTCCTGTAGTATTGCTGCAATTTCTGCATCAGAAATTTTATAAACATGACTTTCTCCATTTCCAATTGACGCTCCAGATTGCAGGCGACGAATCAACATACCATTTTTTTTATCACGAGAATCTCTCCAGCACCAGTGATCAACAATTTTGTTACCAAATTTCATTCGCAGCAGCAATTCTATTCCTTCTGCGAAGTGACGTGATCCCTGTAAGAAGATCGGTTCTCCATCTTTATCTTTGTAACCTTCTACAAGTCCAGTGCCTCCTTCGCGAATACCTATTGCTGCTTTTTGTGCATCGGTAATTTCGACATCCTTCTTATTAGGATCTTCATCGGAATCGTCTTTATCATCCGTTTGATATTCGTGCATAATTTCATCATTAAGGTCATCAACATATATTCCTCGATGCCATTTCTCAATTTCTGCTTCGCTAATTTGATACTTTTCAGTAATAAGATTGGCTAGTTCTGTTCTGCCAATTGAACATAATTGAAGTATTAAGTCTAATACTTCACGTTGGTCTCTTGATTCAAGAGGAAGAGTGCCACTGTTTGGTTTACCATTTGAGGCATATCGAGAATGCTGTTTTAAGAGATCAAAGGTTTTGCTGTGGAACGTGTACAGAGGGATAAACATTCGGATAGAATCGACTTGTTCATTAGATGGGAGCTCCAAGCCCGTGCGCTTTTTCCATAACGTTTTAGCATCAGAAACGTTCTTATTTTGTAGTACTTGATACACTTCTTTGAGTGTTTCAAAAAAGATACAACAGGTTTCGTGACTTGGAGTTATATTTATTGGATGAGGACTATCCATCCAGGATGCAATCTCTTGAGCCCATGCTGGTTGCGTTATCAACATTTTGATTCATAGTAGATATTTATAGTCATTCTGCAAGCACTTGCTGTAGCAAATATCTCGTTCATTTGCTCTCTATTTGGCAAAATATCTGATACAATGTCTTCGCATGAAATCTGGAAACGAATCGACTGCTCAATCTTCTACTTTTAAGGAAATGGGCTTAAATACGGCTATCCTTAATGTTCTAGAACAAAGAAACATCACTCAGCCGACCCCAATTCAGAGCCAATCCATACCTTTGGGACTGGAAGGAAAAGACCTTATTGGTATTGCTCAGACAGGGACTGGCAAGACTTTTGCCTTTGGACTGCCAATGCTTCAACGCATGGCAGAGGGCAAGAAAAGGGGATTAATAATACTTCCAACAAGAGAACTAGCGTATCAGGTAGAGGAATCTCTCAAGCCTTTTGCAGCAGCTTTGGGTATTCGTACAGCAGTATTCGTAGGAGGATCTCCAATGCACTTGCAGCGAAAGATGCTAAAGCAGAATCCTCGTGTCCTTATTGCAACTCCAGGGCGTCTCAATGACCACATCGAACGTAAAACAGTCTCTCTTAATGAGGTAGAGATCCTCGTGCTCGACGAAGCAGATCGCATGCTTGATATGGGGTTTAAGCCACAGATCAATACAATTCTTGCGAAGGTACCAAAAGAAGGTCGGCAGACATTGCTCTTCTCTGCAACGATGCCTCAGGAAATCTTTACACTCGCAAAGACCGAAATGAACATGCCATTGCGTATAGAAGTTGCGCAGGAAGGAACAACTGCATCAAAGGTGGTGCAGGAGTTGATCATCGTGAAGCAGCCAGATAAAAGAGACCTCCTGATTACATTACTCAAAGAACACGAAGGACAAATACTGGTGTTCTCTCGTACAAAGCACGGAGCGAAGAAGATTACACACACCCTAAACGAAAAAGGATTCAAAGCAGCAGAGATCCATGCAAATAAGTCTCTCGCTCAGCGTCGTGCAGCTCTTGATGGATTTAAAAAAGGAAGACACCGCGTACTTGTTGCAACAGATATTGCCTCTCGTGGAATCGACGTGGATGACATTACTCTTGTTGTAAACTACGATCTTCCTGACGACGCAGCAGACTACGTACATCGTATTGGTCGTACGGCTCGTGCTGGGAAAAGTGGAAAAGCTATCTCGTTTGCTACTCCTACGCAAGCGGGACACATCCGTGATATCGAAAAGCTGATTCGCGGCCAACTACCACGAACGCAGCACAAATCTCTTCCATCACTCGAAATGGAAAAAGGAATGAGTAAAGGAGGAGGGCGACCACCACGCAGGGGATCTGGAGGAGGAAGGCCAAGTGCATCATCACGACCGAGTGCACGATCCAATTTTTCGAGAAGTCCAAGCTCTCCTCGAACGTTTTCTGGTAATGCAACGCCTAGCAGTGCACTTCGTAGCAAAAAGCCCCGACCGTTCTCTCGAAGCAGGACGAAGAAGCGGTAGGTTTATTGTACAACTATTGCGAATTCTAAATGAGGATTGCTATAGACTATTTTTATCATTGGTCAATCGAGCTGCCATTTATCCTATACTGAACCTAATTTCCCCCTTCTTTTTATGTTTTTCGTTGAAAATGTCTCGGTTGTTGCGGTTCTCGTAGCGACGTTTTGTAGCATGCTACTTGGTATGATTTGGTATAATCCGCACGTATTCGGTTCATTCTGGATGGAGCTTACTGGCTTCCGTGAAAATAAGGATATGAAAAGCTCTATGCTAACAGGTTTTATAGCTACATTTATTAGTACGTATTTCCTCGCAGTCCTTCTTGCGATTTCTGGTTCTTCAAACTTTAACGATGCAGTTGCTATAGCAGGTCTTGTATGGCTTGCAGGAAGCATGCCGACAGCTTTGCACAGAGTTGCTTGGGAAAAGAGTCCAATCAACCTCTTTGCCATTAATGTGGCTGGAGCTTTGCTAAGCCTCATGGTTGCTGCAGCGGTCTTGCAACAGTGGCCTGGGTAAGGAAGATTTGAAGATATTGATTTCTTTATGACAGTAGCACACGGAAGCCCTACAGATCTTTTCATCACCTTTGCTATCGATAGCATTGTTACTGATAATGAAAAACTCACTACTCATCTAAAAAGTGCAGACTTCTTTGATGCTACGACTTTCCCAGAGGCTATATTTATAGCAGATAGCTTTGTAGATTCTGGTGAAGGAATATATGCCATTACAGGAATGCTAACAATGCACGGTGTAACCAAGAAAGAGATTGTTACTGCAAAGATAACCAGTACATATCTTACAGCTACCCATGTTATCGACCGTACAGACTACGGAATCGGTGGTCCTGCAGACGGGCTAAAAGCCGTAGATCCTGCTATTCCTCTCGACATCAAAGTAGTCTTTAACTAGAGCGCGCCTAATTGTCTAAGAGCACTGAGTGCTCTACTGTTATTTGGATCGTATTTGAGTGCTTCGGAGAATTGCTCGATAGCTTCTTCTATCTTCTTTCTTTCGGCATACAAGATTCCTGCATTAATACGGGCAGCGACGTATGCAGGTTGCAGAGCGATAGCTTTCTCATAGGACTCTAGTGCTTCACGGTTGCGACCGAGGCTGCGATAGGCGATACCTATATTGTAATGTGCCTGTGGAAAGAAAGGATTGATTTCGATAGTCTCGTGATACTTTGCCATACCCTCTTCAGTTCTTCCGGTATTGATATAGAGAGCACCAAGGTTAAGATGAGCTACAGGAAAGAGGGGCTGTAACTCTATGGCTTCCAAGAAAGATTCTTCTGCCTTTTGAATTTCTCCCATCTCCTGATAGGTAATACCAAGCCCTAAGTAGGCTTGAGGGTTTTTGGAGTTCAGCATCAGTGACTGCTTAAATTTGGAGGCTGCTTCTGTGAAGTTACCCTGTTCGCGGTAGGCAGACCCCAAGTTGCTGAGGATTACGGCATTAGAGTTGGCAGATAGTGCTTTATTATAAAGATGTATAGCTTGGTCGATATCTCCTTTGGTTGCCAGTGCGTTTGCGATACTTGTTTCAAATTCAGAGATAGCTACTGTATCTTGCTCACCCAGATCAGAGCCCATACGAATAGAAAGTGCTGTTCTATACGACTGCGCTGCTTCCTCAATTTTTCCTTGTCGACGGTAGAGGTTTCCAATGTTGTTGTGGGCTACGTGAGAATCTGGGTAGTAGCGAATAACATTCGTAAACAACGTTTCTGAATTTTTCCATACTAGCGATTGAACAGATGCAGTATACGAAAGAAATGCACAAAAGATCACCGTAGCGGAAACAGTGATATTTCTCAATGTATCACGCTGTGCCAATCGGTAGATTCCAAGAGAAAGAAGTAAGAATATACCGATACTGGGGATGTAGGCATATCGATCGGATGCTATATAGTACGTTCCTGCTTTGGCAAAGTTTGGAAGGCTTGGTGCTAGGGTGATCGCAAAAAAGCCTAAGCAAAATGCAAAGATTTTCGTAAATCGCATGGAGATGAGTGTCAAAATTGCGATCAGCGCCACAATGGTAAATGGAATCAAGAAGTCTGATGAGCTAAAGACTATTGTGTGGTGATAAGGGTAGAGCACAGAAAGATGAAGAGGTGCTATCAGTTTCTCGAGGTAAAACACCGTACTCTTTCCTGCCATTGCAATAATTTGCACAACTGTCTCTGCTTGTAGCATTTGCGATTTACCGAAGTAGGCAATCACTGCAAAAACAAGAGCAAGAACAAGGTACGGAACTTTCTCGAGGAGTGATTTTTTGCTCAGGGGTTTTCCTTGGAAGTAATCCATCAGAATAAGGATAACGGGCAGCGTTACAATGGTGACCTTAGAAAGAAGCCCAAGCGTAAATGTCACAAGACTCCAGCGCGTATTATTTTGCAAATAGAACCCTGTGCTCAGGAGAAAAAAGAGTGTTGAGAGAAGATCCTTTCTTCCACTTGCCCAAGCAATAGCTTCTGTATGAAGAGGGTGCACTAAAAATAAAACACCTGTTAGAAGGCTGACCCATGTATTTTTCGTAAGCAATCGAATAACCCACACGACAAGTGTGGCATTAAGAATATGTAGAATAAGACTATGAAAGTGATACCACACAGGGCTGGTACCGGATATCAGAAAATCAAACTGATAGGAAAGCAGAGTAAGAGGGATATAGAGCTCTGGATCGTATGTTGTAAATATGGTCTTGATGTTTGCAAAGCTAAAGCCACGAATCGCAGGGTTTTCGTAGATAAGGAGACCATCGTCCCAACGGACGAAGCTATTCGTAAGAGATGCCCCATAGATTAGCAGCCCAATGAATGCGAAGCATCCGAGAAGGAGATACCAATGAGATCGTAGACCTTTTTCCATGTAGCTATTTTAGAGCACAATTCCTACAACGTCTTTCAGAAGAACGCCAATTCCATATGCAAATATTGCTCCTATAGCTCCAACACTTACAATTTCTATAGGTCCACGCAGTAACCTCTCTCTCGTTACTATACTACGTGTAAGTCCTAGGACTATTAATGCAGCCAATGTAGACCATATGGCAAAGGTAAACCTATTGGATCGTTCTATCCCAATAAGATAAGGAATAAGTGGGATGGCTCCAAATAGTACAAAGGACACAAAGGTCATACATCCATGAAGCAGAGGATTCTCAGTACTCTCTAATGTTAATCCATGCTCATCGAGCATCATTGTATCTGCCCAAACATCTTTATCGGAGATGATGACACTTGTCGCTCGTTCTAGGTCTTCCCCAGTAAATCCTTTTTTCTCCAGAGCAATGACAATTTCTTCTCGTTCTATTTCAGGAATTTTCTCAATCTCTTCTAGTTCTTCTTTGCGGATTCTGTGATATTGATCACGTTCAGATTTAAGAGAAAGAAATGCACCTGTTGCCATAGAAGTTCCATCGGCAATCAAATTTGCAATACCCAGAACAATAACGATGTAGTGCGGCATATCAGCACCGACAGTTCCAGCGACAACGGCAAAGGTCGTTACAATACCGTCATTTCCTCCATAGACAACATCTTGGATAAATGGCCCTAGCGTATTGCCATGTGTCTCACTTTTCATGTGCTCTAGTGTTCGCTTTCGAAGAGGTGTCTGTTCATTCATATTTGAACTATATCATAAATGTGACAGAAGGTGCATAAGGTACAGAAGTAATAGTTACTTCTGTTTCCTCTGCGCCCTCTTTCTGTGTACAATATTATCCATGTTCAACAAGAACTTTATTACAGCATTCGTCGCTGGCATGGCTACAGTGTTCTGTGTATCGGCTGCAGCGCAGCAGTTTGGAGCATTAATGTTTCCAGATGTTGTTCCAAATGACTACTTTTACGATGCAGTGAATCGTTTTGCAAAAAAAGGAATTGTTACTGGATACAAAGATGGTCGCTTTGGACCTCATGATTACGTTACTCGTGGACAGGTTTCTGTTATAGTTGACCGATATGATCAGCAAGTTATTCGTCGTATGCGTGAGCAAATAGATGCTATGCGTAGTCAGTTGAGCTTAGGAAGATGTGGAGACAACGAAGTGCAGGTTGGTGAAGTTTGCGATGATGGAAATTCTCTCAGTGGAGATGGCTGCAGTGCAGAGTGCTTACAAGAGATTCATTGCTCTGGAGGATATATGATTGGAGACCGTTACCCAGCACCAGATGGTTGTAATATTTGTACATGCACCGAAGCAGGTATTGCCTGTACAGAAACAGCGTGTACACAAAAGAAGTGTTTCAGCAGTGGAGAATGTGGACAAAGTGAAGTGTGCTCTGTAGAGGAAGGGGATTGCAGGTACCCTTGCCCAATAGGAGCTGTCTGTATTCAGGCATGTGCAGGCGTATGTATTCCACAAACAGCTACGATCATCTGTGGAAATGGTGTGTGTGAAGAAGGGGAATCTGCAGTGCCAGATCGAACAGGTTTGCTGCTTTACTGCCCACAAGATTGTGAACTTGCAGGCCCTGTCTGTGGAGATGCAGTCTGTGATTCTGGAGAGGCTGATGAGTACCGACTTGGTGAAGACGGCCCTATCCTTATTCGTCGAGGGGTATGTGCTACAGATTGCGAGGGAGGCTTGAGTGCTTGCGAACAAAAGAAGAAGAGTATCGACGTGATATTTGCAAAGAATCTCAGCTGCCAGACCGATACTGATTGTGCTGTGTTTTCACGAGGGTGCAGCCCATATCAGACTTGCGGAAAGCCAATTCTTCGCTCTTCATTATTACAAGTATCTGCAGCAGTTTTTGGATATGTTGATGAATGTGAAACATCAGAGCCCGCTCTGTGTGCTGGATGTTTGCCAAATAGCGCGGTCTGCATCAATGGCCTTTGCGAGATATTCCAAGAAGAGCTTTAAGAAATAGTTTTTGCAAATGCATTGCGCGTCACTGCATAGAGACCTGCAATACTTACAAGGATTACTACCCAGACACCAGCACCCGTCTCTGGTTGTCGAATCGGGCCTCTGCCTTCGCGAATAACATTTGCAGCTACTGCACTTTGTGGAGCATCGCTTGGATCATCACCAAATGCTTCGGGGATAGGATTTCCAGCACCATCAAATGGATGAATCCGTTCACTGCCTACTGCGTAAGGGTTTGTAGGAAGGCCAGTATTTTGTGGAGGTGGAGGTGGGGAAAAATCAAGTGGATTAAAATTATCAGCATTACTCGGTGGTGGCGTTGTAGTTCCTACAGGTTCTGCAAAAAAATCATTTCCAATGATTGCATCAATATCGATAAAGTTATCTACTGTTTGTGTAACGACAACAATTTCTCCAATCAATTCACTAGATATAGAAGAGAAATACTCATATCTTCCAGGTTGAATATCTGGAGTGATAGTAAATTTATCTGAATCCCCATAAAAAAGTGTACTTGTCATAAGGCAAAATCCTGTATCACTACAGAGGGTTTCAGATTCAATAATATGGGGCATGTCTTGATCATTTACAAAGATAATTGTTTGACCATGCTCAACTTCTGCACTTGCAGGAAAAAATCCATCAGTAGTAATGCGTATAGTTTGCTCCAATCCTTCACCTGCCAGTTGCCCTGTTACGTTATCTAATCCACGGAAAAAGCCAAATCCAATGCCAATAACAACCAGCATTCCTACAAGTGCTGCAGGACGTCGGGAAATTTGCATTCCAGAAAGATCACCTTCTTGAGAAGGTTCAATCTGCTTGATGGTCACCGGTACCGGCTCATCATCTTCAGACTGCCAAACTGGATCAATATTATTCATGAGGATTTTTATTGCTAACCGTTAGCTGTCTTCGAGAAGCAAATGAAGTACCAATAATTGCAGATCCAACAAGGAACAATACTACAGCAGAAGGGAGGCCTGTTTCTCCTGGTACTGGAGTTGGTTCAATTTCGTTCAAGATATTTGCTACCGGGTTTTTTCCAGGTCCATCACTTATAGATCCTGCTACAAGTGGAGCACTAGAAGAATCTGGATCTCCAACAACAATCGAAACCTCACGGCTAAAAGCACTCTCTTCATCTTGTTTACTGAGAGCTCTTACTGCAAAGTAATAGCGCTTACCAATTTCGAGAGATCGAATCGTTAGACTATTTTCACTTTTATCAATAGTACGACGTTGCATATAGCGACCTGAGGTTTTGCTGTAGTATACAGTATTTGCCTTAAGCTGAGAGCTTTGCAGTGCATCCCAAGCGAGGAATACAGAGCTTCCGTCAGTGGTAACACGAACGTTACGAATTTGCAAAAGAGCAAATGCTGTACGATTATCTGCAGTATCTGGATTATTTCCTAAATTTGGTACACAGATCCCACTTCCACAGAGACTGCTTTCGCATTGATTATCTAATGCACAGTCTGCTCCATTTGGAAACAAGCTCACTGTTTCTTTGCACTGTCCTGCTTCACAGGTTCCCCCTTCGCAGTCCTCATCTCGTACACAAGCATTAGGGTCTACTTCGGGGATAGGCTCAGGCTCAGCATCTGTTTCTATATTTTCTGGGAAATTGTCGAAGATATTTCCAATAGTGTCTTCATTACTTTCTGTAGGTTCTACATCTTCTGTTGGCTCAAGGCTGTCTTCGGCAAACTTGACGATTAATACACCTGGCTCCTCTTTTACAATGTAAGACTCTTCTCCGTCATCCTTACCAATAATGACACTATGGCCTTCAGGTTGGACATCGTAGAATGTAATTGGTGTACCAATAGAGTTTGTTTCTTTTACGAGAAATTGAATACGTGCAAAGAGAATCTTTTTTTCTTTCTCCACATTCCCATCTGCTGTAGCTTCCATCTTTGCATACCCTTCTCCTGAAGAGAAATCCTTTTCATCTGGTGTGACGATACCAAACTTTTCACTAATACTGATTGATTGCCCTTCTAGAATGTTTGGGTCATAGGAGAGCCATGCACGCACACGCTCGATGCTTTGATTGTTTGGATTATCAATCACAAGATCTATATCTAAAATATCTCCTTTGCGTAGAGGTCTTGTACGGAGTGTTTGAGGATCTTCTATCTCGAAGCTAGAACAACGCACTTCGTCTATAACACGTGTCTCTACTACTATTCCAGGACTTGGAATAGGGCCAAATAACCATTCTTCATCTGTATTTTCTCGCTCGATACAGTGCGGATGCAGTTCAAATGTTGCATCTTGAGTTGCTGCATCCACAGGTGTAGGCATTATACTGATAATTAATGCAGCGAGTATGCTCAGCCGATGCTTGCAAGAGTAGGTATACATAAGAGAAGTATTTACTGAACAGAGAGTGTAGAGAGGATGCCAATCGCATCATCTACAGTCAGTTGGCCGTCCTGATTAGGATCAGCCTTCAGTTGATCGGTAGTAGCACTTCTATATCCTTGAGCGACTTCCAAGATAATAAGGACATCACTCATATCAATAGCGCCACTTCCATCGACGTCTCCAACAAAAGGTGCACCTCCTGCTTGAATGAGAGAAACAGGTTGTACATCTCCTGCTGTTTGAATGCCAACCAGAAATGAGCCAATAATGCATGCCATGCCAGTGGCAAGCAGCTTAAGGTTCCTTCTGAGGGAGTGTGGGTATTTGATATACATATCATGTTATTATAGCAAGAAACTCGCATTTTGTGGATAGTGCATGGGTTGAAACATATATACAAATGTTGTTTAATAATATGATACAATCTGTCTCTAATGTCTCAAGTATTTTTATTCTCAGGCGAAAATCTCTATGAGATGACCCAAGAGAAACAGCGATGGATTAGCGGTTTTATTGATAAACACGGCCAAGAAAACCTTACGATTTTTGATGGAAAGAAGCTTTCAGCAAAGCTTTTAAAGGATGAATTAGCTGCATCTCCATTTATCGCTGAAAAACGACTTATAGTGATAGAGGGGATTCTAAAGATGGAAAAAGGAGAAATGCTCCAGCTGCAAGATGTTATTCATCCACAAAATATACTACTATTTGTTGACTCAAAGCCTGACAAACGACTCTCAAGTACAAAAGAACTTTTGACTATTGCAAAGATACAGTCGTTTAGTCCGATAAGAGGAGATCGTCTTATAGGATGGCTAATACAGCAGGCAAAAACGTCTGGATCTTCACTATCTACAGATAGTGCAAGACATCTGATAGACACAGTAGGGGAAGATCAGATGCTGTTGGTTTCAGAAATACAAAAGCTTGCAACATTTACAGGTTCTGGCTCTATAAATTACGAAGCCATTGATGCGCTGGTTATGCTAAGTGAAGAACAGGTCGGATGGAAATTGATGGATTTACTTTCGCTTGGCAAAAGAGATGAGGCAATACATTTTGCACAGGAATTATTACAAAAGGGAGAGAGCCCCTATGCCTTGTGGGGCAAATTACTCTGGCTTGTTTTGCAACTTACTCTCGTCTGCGCAGCACTTGATGATGGTATAGCAGCTCCACCGGCTATCACCAAAAGCACAGGCATAAGCTTTGGAACTGTAAAAACAGTACTACCGCTTGCTAGAAAAATGGATAGAGCAAAGCTGAGCAACATTGTTTCTCAGTTCGTCCTTACAGACAAAGCTTTAAAAACCGGAGGATATAAATCTACTGTCGAAGCACCTGAAGAACTTCTATCTATTATTGATCAATCTATTGTCATGCTTAGCGGATCATAGTTGTTCAATCTTTTTCAGGAGATCCTCTGTCTGTATATTTTCTTCTCTTTCATGAATCTCTTCTTGCTCGGATCGCTCTTCTCGACGTCCTTTAATAGAGGCTTCTGTTCTTGCGATTAACTCTTTATTGTTATTATTTCCAATCTGAGCACTATATTTATCATCGATAGCCGCTAATTGCTTCTGTTCATTATTAAGGATATCTCTAAGGTTTTGTAATTGCTCTGGTGTCATTATTGGCATGATGTTTACCCAATATTGCCGTTCTTCGTCATTCATACTTTCGGACTGAAGAATGAGTGCTATAAGATCTGGAAACTTTGTACGAAGATCGTCAGAAATAGTCACTCCAGACGCCGATCCTGATGAATCATCTTTCATAAATTACTTACGAAATCTTAAGTACTTCGTACTTGAATATCCCAGCTGGAGTATTTACTTCAAATATATCACCTTTCTCTTTGCCGAGCACCCCTTTTCCAACAGGGGATTCGTTGCTGATTTTCTTTTCAAGTGGATCTGCTTCTGTAGAACCAACAATGGTGTAGGCAATAGGGTCATCACCATCAGTCTTGTTACGAATAGTTACTGTAGAACCAATTTGAACGTCTTTTCCTTTCGAGTCACCACTCTTCCCAGAGATGATTTTTGCATTCTTAATCATTTGCTCTAGTTCGAGAACACGACCCTCAATGAATGCCTGTTCGTTCTTTGCCTCTTGGTATTCAGAGTTCTCTGAGAGGTCACCATAGGAGATAGCTTCTTTTAGGCGGAGAGCTACTTCTTTACGTTTAATAGTCTTAATTTCCTCCAGTTCCTCTTGAAGTTTCTTAAGGCCTTCTTTGGTAACGAGGGTTTCATCGAGTATTTCGTCGTCTGCTACTTTTGACATAGAAAATGTGGGAATGCAAAATTTCTGGCTAATTGTAGTCAAATAGAGGGGTTACAGCAACAAATTTACAAAGATTTGGCTATTGGCCAGTTTCTGTAAGCAGTTTTGGCCATTCCATAATAGGCAGCTGATCGGGGTTTTCTTGTAATAATGCTTCAATAATACGTTTTGCAAGCTGCACATTGGTAATCAGTGGAATGCCGTGATCTGTAGCAATGCGGCGAATAAAGTATCCATCTGTCTGATCTTCCCCTCGAGAGTGCGTTGGAATGTTAATGACGAGGTCAATTCTCTTCTTTTCTAGATATTCGCGGATATTTGGACTTCTTGGCTCTGATACCTTATTAAGCAATGCGGAAGGCACATTACGTGATTCAAGGAACTCATGGGTTCTTGTAGTAGCAAAGAAGGAAAAGCCTTTTCCATAGAGATTTTGAATAGAGCTCAGCATATCCACCTTGTCTTCTAGTCTCCCAATAGTCACCAGAATATTTTTCTTTGGTATGGTAAATCCAACAGCCATCATGGCAGTAAGCAACGCCTGTTCTGCATTGTGACCGAAACACGCAACTTCACCAGTGCTAGCCATTTCTACACCAAGCCTTGGATCTGCACCTTTTAGTCGACTAAAACTAAATTGAGCAGCCTTGACTCCAACGTGATCTAGATCCAGCGTCTGATAGCGCTTTTCTTGAGGAGCTTTGCCAATAAGCGCCTGTGTTGCAAGCGTAATAAAATTATGCCCGGTCACCTTACTGGCAAAAGGAAAACTTCGACTGGCACGCAAGTTACATTCAATTACTTTAAGCCTGTTGTTCTTTGCTAAGAACTGGATATTGTATGGACCAGAAATTTCGAGGGCCTTTCCTATAGATTTTGATATAGCCTTGATCCTTCGAAGTGTTTCGAGGTTTACCCGTTGAGGTGGAAGCACGATTGTAGCATCACCAGAATGCACACCAGCATTTTCGATATGCTCGGAGATTGCGTATATCAATAGTTCACCATTTTGAGCGACTCCATCAAATTCTATTTCTTTTGCTCCTACCTCAAATTTTGAGACAACAATTGGAGCTTCTTTATTTATAAAAGCAGACTGTTCGACATAGGCAGAAAGATCTTCATCAGAATGAACGACTGCCATCGAAGCACCAGAGAGTACATAACTTGGTCGTACGATTACGGGGTACCCCACCTCTTTTGAAAACCCCTTTGCGTCTGAAAGATCGGTAAATTCTTGCCACTCTGGTTGGTCTATTCCAAGGGTATCAAGCATAGTGCTAAATTTATGCCTATCCTCTGCATTGTCGATATTCACTGGAGCAGTGCCGAGTATGTGAATACCAGCTTCAGCAAGTCGCGGAGCAAGGGAATTCGGTATCTGGCCTCCCATAGAAACAACAACACCAGAGGCAGATAAAAGTTCGATAATATCGCGTACACGTTCTTCGCTAAGCTCATCAAAGAAGAGTGAGTCACATTCATCATAGTCTGTACTTACGGTTTCTGGATTGCTATTGATCATTGCAACTTCGTATCCCTGCTTCTGAAGTTCATGCGCAGCCTGAACACAGCACCAGTCAAACTCTACAGAGGAACCAATAGAGTACGGACCTCCTCCAAGGACAAGAACGCGATCTTTATCCCCTTTCTCGAAGGTGACATCATTTTCTGTTCCGTGGTAGGTAAGATAGAGATAATTTGTTTGAGCAGGAAATTCTCCAGCGAGAGTATCCACCTGTTTTACCACTGGCTCTATGCCAAGATTTTTACGGAGTGTGCGAATGGATTCTGTTGTATTCTTCGTCATCTCTGCGATAGCACTATCACTAAATCCTGCCTTCTTCGCACGCAGTATAAGGGGGGCATCTGGCAGATCGCTTTGTTCACTAATTTCCTTTGCTATTTTTGCACAGTCAGCAATACGGTTAAGAAACCAGAGATCGATCCCTGTGCCAATAGTAATCTGCTCGGGAGTCCATGCCCCTTTAAGAGCTTCCGCTACAGCAAAAATACGCCGAGGCGTTGGTCGCTTTACCTCCATGTCAATATCTGAAAATTCCATTGGAACAGGATACAAACCCAAAGCGCCAATATTGAGCATACGCATAGCTTTTTGTAAGGCTTCTTCAAAAGTTCTTCCTAGCGCCATTACCTCTCCTACCGATTTCATTTCTGATGTGACTTTATCTGAGACAAAGCGAAATTTTTGCAGATCCCAGCGGGGGACTTTTACAGCAACGTAATCAAGAGATGGCTCAAAGTCTGCACTGGTTACTTCGGTAATAGCATTACGAAGTTTCGGCAGGCTATAGCCGAGGGCAAGTTTGGCAGCGACAAACGCAAGAGGGTATCCCGTAGCCTTAGATGCTAATGCAGAGCTCCGGCTTAGTCTCGCATTCACTTCGATAACTCGGTACCTTCGAGATTTAGGGTCCAATGCATATTGAATGTTGCATTCACCAACAATTTTTAAGTGTCGAATCACTTTGAGTGCAATGGATCGCAACATTTGATATTCGTAGTTATCGAGAGTTTGGCTTGGAGCAACAACAATAGATTCTCCTGTGTGAATACCAAGTGGGTCGACATTTTCCATATTACACACCGTAATACAGTTGTCGTATGCATCACGTACTACTTCGTATTCAATCTCTTTCCATCCAGTAAGATCTTCTTCCACAAGTACCTGTCGAGATTCTACAAAAGCAATTTTGCAGATATCTGCTAACTCTTTTTCGTTAGAAGCTCTTCCACTCCCTTTACCCCCCAAAGCAAATGCTGCACGAGTAATTACCGGATAGCCAATAGCTGTTCCTGCGGTAAGCACTTCGTCTATAGATTCACAGGCGAAGCTCTTTGGTACATCAATACTAATTGATCGTAGTTCTGCATTAAACACTGCACGGTCTTCGGTCTTATTAATACTTTCTACACTTGTTCCCAGCACCTTCACATTGTATTTCTTAAGGACGCCAGATTCTTCGAGTGTGACTCCACAGTTAAGAGCAGTTTGCCCGCCGAACGATAGAGCGATAGCATCTGGGCGCTCTTTTTCGATGATTCGTTCTACAAAAGCAGGGTTAACCGGCTCAAAATATACACTATCAGCAAGTCCCCAACTTGTTTGGTTGGTAGCAATGTTTGGATTAATCAAAACGACACGTTTGCCCTCTTCTTTAAATGCTTTAATTGCTTGGCTTCCAGAGTAGTCAAATTCTCCAGCTTCTCCGATCTTCAAAGCACCGGACCCTAGTAGCAAGATTGTCTTTACCCCTTCTAGACTTTTAGAAAATGCGTCTCCTTCCCCTATATGGGGGCTTGGAGTGCCCTTGGTCTGGTCAGCGGTCATGTTCCGAACGAGACTACAGCTTAAGATTTATTTGGGCAAGGGTATTATTACGATGAAATAAGAGTATTATAGACTCCATGCACCGTGCTGCGTGGATCATTGGCCTTCTTCTGATAGTTCCAACTGCCAGAGCAGGGGATTGGGAAAAATTTTCAACTGACCTCGAACTTTTTGAGCAGTTGATTGTAGATGATCAATTGCAAATGCAGATACAACAAGAGGATGCTGAACTAGAAGATAGTGCAGATCTTTTTCCAGGTGAAGAAGAGGAAGAAGCAGCTGTAACAGGAGAAGAAGAAAAATTTACAACGATCTCTGTCGACGGAACAGATGTTCTTCTTTCCGATGTACCTACAGAAGAGTGGTTTTCTGAATATGTAGTAAAAGCTGCACAACTCAATTTAATATCAGGATATCGCGATAGCGAAGGTAAACCGACAGGGGAGTTTGGCCCAGAAGATTATGTTACTGTAGAGCAGCTCGCAAAGATGGCTATTATTGCTGCAGGTATTGATACGTATAACTGTGGAGATACGTTGATCAACACCACTGCAAAAGGACGGTGGTCTCAGAAGTATATCCAGTGTGCAGAGCATCTTGGATTTGCCGTATTTAGTGATGGCAGTATAAAAGTCACTAAACCTGCTCATAGATCAGAGGTAGCTATCACCGTACTGCAGGCATTCTCTGTGCGCATAGCACCAGTGTCTGGTTCTATCTTTGAAGATGTAACAAGGGCAACACCCTACGGAAATGCTGTAGAGACTATGTCCCGCGATGGAGTTGTTTCTGGATACACGCAAAGTAATGGAAATCCTACGGGATACTTTGGACCATCTGACCCTGTAAACCGAGCGGAGACTGCAAAGATATTCTCGTTGTCTTCTCAGACATACGGCACGCGTTAAACGTGGTGTCTGTTGCTGTGACGCAAGAGATGACGAAAGTACTTTGCTCTAAAGTTCTTAGATGTTAATTGTACAACGGCAGATCCTATGACAATCATCAAACCTCCGAAGATGTGATACCATGCGATATGCTCGCCAAGCATGACATGTGCGAACAGTAAGCTTCCTATTGTTATTAATGGCAAAATCATCGCAACAGTATGTATTGGTAATCGCTCTATTGATTCATAGAAACTAAATAAATAAAGGAATCGAGCAATTAATCCATACCCAATAAGTGCACCCAGCATTTCATAAGGGAAAATTTCTAATTCAGAGATGAGGTTATGCTCTATAAATGGAGAAACAATTAGGAAAAATACAATAGCTATAGAGCTTCGTACAAAAAGAATCAATTCTGGATGTAGCTTGTGCATCTTTTTCTTAAAGATTACTCCTCCAATTGCATACACCAATGCTCCAAAAATAATCAGAAGGTCACTAGTTTCTGGGGTAAACTTGGTAGTGAATCCTTGTGTTATTACCATTACAACACCACTAAATGTACAAACTAATGCAAAAATATCTGTTCGTGTGATTTTTTCTCGCAAGAAAATAGACGCAAAGAGAAAGAGGAAAATTGTGTATGTTCGTAAATAGAGCTCTGCATTTATTGCTTGAGACATTTGTAGTCCGGTAAATACCAAGAGAGGAGCAATAATACTGCTCGTAACACCGATGAGCATCAGGGGCAATATGCAATTTTTACCTTTCTTTCTGAGTTCTTTCATAATAGGAAATAATCCAAACGAAAGGATCGTAAACACCAGCACAATTGATTCACTAACAAAGAGTAGTGACAGGGGACTTAAAGAGCCTGTAAGCATCTTTGCGTATGTTGTCGATGTAGATGCACAAATAATAGCAATACCTAAACCAAGCCACCCAATATATAGAGATCGCATCTTTCGTTTCGTACCAATAAATGGTAAGGATAGGGTTTTTGTGTACATATTTATATTATATTATAACATATTTACCAAAATAAGGCTATTCCCTATTTTGTAACTGCTCACTGACTTTGTACTATTTTGGCTAATGGCAAATGAATTTGCCACATTATACACACCTGTTAGCCGGCGGTTTAAACCGCCGGCTAACATTCAGTTCTATGCCGAATGTATTCGGCAATCAAGAATGCTAGTGAGCAGTTACCCTATTTTTAACTCTACGTACTTTTTCTGGGCATATATCTAGTTGTATTACTGTGTTAACACACAACTACAAACGACGGGGGATTAGCGTGTATGCAAGTGAGAGAGTCAATAGAGAAGCTGGAAGCAGCATTTGACGATCAAACGACTGACCAATGATGAGATACTCAGTATTTGCAGTAAGAAGATACACTCCCATATATCCAGCCATTGCTATCAAGCCCCAGAGCATTGTTATGAGATATCGCCGATCTATGTGGACTGTATTTTTTTGCATACCAATAATCATCACAACCAGAATGACAATCACAGCATACCAATACATACCAAAGGATCCTGTGACAAACATTGCTTTACTAAAGGCAGAGACTGCTTCTGTATTTATAGTAAACTGTGTATCTCCAGATCCGTGAGGCGTAAGAGATAAGGTATGGAATCTTGCAAACACAGGCCATGATAGTGAGAGCAAAATAGCAAAGGCAACGGGGTACCGCATACTACTAATCGATCCTGCTTTTCGCACCAGGATGATACTCATCATGATAATCCACGGTATGTAGCAAAAGAAGATTCCGTCTGATTTAGTCCACACAGAGGCGCATACAAATAGCCCAGAGAGCATAAGCATACGTGGGTCATCTGACCTCCTATATTCTAGGAGAAAGATCAGACTAAGAAGTGCAAAGCTTACAAGTGTAATATCTGCGTAAGATTGTCCTGTATGAATAGTCATTAATGGAATCCCAACAATGAGTGCCATTGCACACAGTGCATACGATCTTCCTCTACGAGAGAGAAAGAAGAAAACTACACCAAGAGAAGAAAGTGTCAGGAGAAGATGAATAGAATTAGCAGATAAATCGCTCCAAATAGGGCTAAACTGATTAATGCTAATCTGCAATGAGTGATACAAGAATGGGTAGTTAGGCTTACTCACTAATCCATCTCGTGTATCAAATACAATTGCACTATCATAGAAAGATACTTTCGACCGCATGTTCCAGTTGGTTGTGCTGTCGTAGTGGAATGTAGGTAGTAGTGCATGTGATACTGCATAGCAGGTTGATGATGCGAGTATAAGCACAGAGATCACTGTAAGAATTATGGGAATCTTAACGACAGAAACTTCTGATATAGATTCAGAACTTTTAGTTTTAATTAAGGGCTGAACGGATATTAGAAACATACCAGTACAGCATAGATTACTGATGATTATACTTAGTGCACTCAGTTCAATTTGAGCAAGTGTCAGGAGGATAAATGCTAACAGATTTATCAATGCAGCGAGAGGCAATGCTAGTAGAAGCTCTAGTAGAACTCCATAGTCTTGACGAAGAAGACGATGGGAAACCATCCATCCTTCTGCCAATAATATTAGAGTCATAAATATCATATATTGTTTTGATACAGGGCTGAACCATCATTATATTTCTTTATAAAGTTCACAGAAAATTGTTTTTCATTACATCGTAATTCTTTACCGTCAATAGACCAATTTGTAGATTTATAAATGATAATATAGTCGGGTTTATCATCAGAGATGATTACAGGGTACGCATGATATTGCAGAAGTTTACTGGCATACGTTGTTCCTGTATGACAGAGATATGCGGAACGAGCCTTTTCCCCTATCAGATTTTGTGCAATTTCTGGAAGTGAGCCTGCAGTAGAATACGTCTTATGAAGAAGCCACTCTGCTGAATGATCTATACTTAAGCGAAGAACATCAATAGAAAACCGTGCTTGTGTAATCAGTACAATGATAATGCTTACAGGGATAATCATCTGTTTTTTTCTGGTAAGGATTAAGAAAACTACTATGAGGATCATTCCTAATCCTAAAACTACTGTAAGTGGTATGCCTAAAATGCTGTACCCAGGCAGGCGATGATACGAGGCTGGTGAGTAGGGTTGCATTATCATCGCATGATGGATTGCAGTTGAAAAAACGGTGATCAGTGATGCTTGATTGAATTCAATATCATGAAACTGAGCACCAGTTTTGCTATTACTAAAAAAGTAGAGTCGATAGGATTGCTCCACGGGTTGCCATGCGGGGCTCTTTGTAAGATCAATAGTTGCCTCTTGCATACTTCCTTCTGGAAGTACTGTTTGTAATGTGTCAAAAGTATTGAAAGAGCCGTCACGACCTTTGAACATCACAAATAACGATAAAGGCTCAAGGGTTGAGTACTTCAACGTTACAGAACCGCCTTTTCCTTTGATATCTGCACTCGCATGAGAAGCAGACTGAGAAACGACTTCCTCGATTGCAATATCTTCGGAAAGTAATAACACAGGAGCTTCACCTGCAAAGGCGTAAGGGGTAAAGAGGAGAAATAGTGAAAAAGCCCACATATAAATATTCTACACTATTATCCATGTATTCTATTTATAATGGTGCCGCAAACTGGATTCGAACCAGTACGACCAATTACGGTCAAGGGATTTTAAGTCCCTAGTGTCTACCATTTCACCATTGCGGCAATTCTAAAAATAAAAAGATCAACACCATCTACATTATACTGAATCAAGTGAATCTTATGAAGCTAAAACTTCTATTAGATTGGAAGTGCCGCAGGAGCAGGCCCTGTAACAGTTCTCGACTCACGTTCACCAACCTGTAGGGCAATTCCTGTAGTAGGATCTACCTCCTGTGCAGTAAGAATTAATCGTCGTAGGGTGGTTCCTACTGGTGTACAAGTCATAAGTGTAGCCATTCGTCTATTGGATGGCTGATCCAGTACGTCTACATTACTTGGTTTAACTTCTTTCTTTCCTTGAATAATATATCGGTGCTTATCACCTCCGTAATATATCCAGTACTCGTCTCCAACATTTAGCTCGTGAAGCCGAGCAAACACAGTTTTAAACTGTCCATCAGCCCAAGGGTAGTATGAGCTGTGACCTGTAACAAAGAAGTTACCGGCTTGTCCAGGCCGTGCTGTCCCTGGATAGTGCACTACTCCATGTTTTAGTGCATCTTGAATGTCTGACTCTACACCTTCCCAGTCTTCTTTAAGTAGACTGCTGTATGATGGTGTGACTAGTGGGATATTGAGTCCCAGACGTGGAACAATAACACGGTTCTCTGGAGGTCCAACTGTAGGAAGATAGCTCAGCATATCCCCTTCTTCCCTACCTGCAACTGCAAGCATTGGGCTCTTAAGAAGCTTCTCTTTTAGGGCATTATCTACTTCGGATACATTTCCATTCAGAGAGGATACGCGCTCTACAGGGTCAAGATACGGTGAGATAATTTGAAAGAAGCTCTGATAATTAAGTGATACAAAGAGCACGACAAAGATGCTGGCAAAGGTTCCTCCAAAGCGAACAACATCTAGAGCAAACAGAGACCCCCGGCTGTATTCCTTTGCAGATTTATTCTTTTGGACGACCCAAACAGGTTGTGCAAGAAATCCCCAGATTCCATCTAGTCCTCCTGAAAATATCTTTTTGATATCAGATATATGGAATGTAAATCCTTTGTAGCTGTGAATGTATTGGCTTTTTCCTTCTGATACTATGTTCTTTGTTGTTCCCATCAATTTTCCTCGTACTACCTTTAGAACACTAACAACTTGCTCACATCGATCTTGTACAACTTCTGTTTTCCGTGTTTCTTGTACGAGCTCATCAGCATCGGTTACTTCCCATGCAGTATTTTTCTTTAGTGTAGGCTGAATGCGCGAGATATGCTCAGGTTCTGCTTTCTGTTCTCTAGGGCCAATATGGATATGGCCACTTTCATCCACACGTGCTTTGTGGTTTTCTTCATCGTCTTCTTGCCAATTTTGGTGCGGATGTAGAGGAATCCTCTTATTATAGCAGAAAATACGTTTTTTTCACAGTCTAGGAGGATTATTCTACCATACTTTTAACTTATCGCATCTCTTCTGTTATTACTCCTCCTCCTACAATTTCTACTCCATTATACAGTACTATTGATTGACCACTTGCAATTCCTCTTAAGCCTTCATTAAAGCGAAAAAGCAAAGATTTACCATCATGCTTCAGTGTGCCTTTACGACGCGTGCCAAGCGAGTGAATACGAGCCTCAAAAGTAATTTCCTCATTTTCCTCTGGTATCCATGATACCCATCGTAGATCTATTGCCCGTAGTTCCTTTTTAAGATCAGCCCCATCTGGAGCCACATAGATGGTATTGCTCTCTGGTTCTTTTCGTACGACATGCAAAGGTATCTTTAGCCCTCCAATGCCTAATCCTTTTCTTTGGCCAATCGTATAAAACGGAATTCCCTTGTGCTCACCGACAACTGTTTCATCCTCGAGTTTAATGTCTCCGGGTTTGCTATCGGTGATATATCTCTTTAGGAAAGCTTCTGGTTCTTTCTCTGGGAAGAAGCACAGATCCTGACTTTCTTTATAACTTGTCTCCTCATACGGGACACCATACTTTGTAGCAAGGGCGAATACTTCAGACTTTTGTAATTCCCCTAGGGGAAACATTACCTTGCTCAATTGATCTTGACTGAGTCCATAAAGATAATAGCTCTGGTCTTTGGAGCTATCTACAGCTTCCAGTAATAGATGCCGAGTAGTTCCATCGGCTTGCACTTCTTCTGTGGTACGAGCGTAGTGCCCTGTGGCAAGTTTGTCGCATCCAAGTTTATCTGACAACTCCAGCAATCTTCCAAACTTTACTGATCTATTACATCCTATACACGGGTTTGGGGTGTGGCCTTCTTTGTATCCTTTAAGAAAAGGGTCAACGACATCTCGTTTAAATTCATCCTCAAGATCAAGAATCTGTAATGGGATATCTACGTCTTTAGCAACTTGATTTGCCCGAGCAATAGTTTGTGCATTACAGCACTTACTGGGAAGAATCTGTGCAAGAGGTGGAGCTAATGGATCTGTCCATAGAGTAAAGCGAACACCCAACACCTCATGCCCTTGTTCTTTGAGCATGTGTACCACTACAGAGGAGTCTATCCCGCCAGACATAGCCACGAGTATCTTCATAGACGGTATTGTACGTTTCTTTACTTTAAAATCACTTAAAAAGGGTCTAGAGTATGTCCGATGCGAAAACTACTAGAAAAACTCTTCGGTAAAGGCTCTAACGAGCTTCATTTCTCCTATGAAGAGAAGAAGTATTCTTTTGGCGTAAAGGTGCTCGTAGCATTGTTGGCTCTGATTATTCTTTCTCTTTCGGAGAGGGCAATAGCTGACCTACAACAAGGCATTCCTCGCATTGATTATCCAAATTACTATGATCTACAAGAAAATAGAGATGTACAGAATTATCAAAGAAACACCCTAAACCCTCTATACCAGAAGAAGCATGACCTCGAGAATAGAAATCGAGAAGTACGATCGGAATATGACACCAGTCTTCTCGAGAAAATTGCCATTGAGGACACCAGACTTTTCGGAGATGAAGATAGTGTACGACAAGACTTTTCAAGCAATCAAGAGCTATTAAGTAGGGTAAACGAAGGGATTGAAATTGCAGAAAAAGAGTTAGAGAGATTACAAGTTCTTGCGCATCAGGCAGAAGCACCTTTGCGCAATGACTATATTGCACGAGTACGTATTCGTCAGCTTAAAGTATTTTTATGGGAGGCGATCTTCTGGATTCCGTTCTTTTTCATTACACTCTGGTGGTATAGCAGGACAAAGAGAAAAGATTCTCGTTGGGAAATTATTTCTATTGCAGCACTTATTGCATCGAGCATTATTAGCTTGCAATCATTTTGCGTATTCCTCTGGAGTTGGATTCCGCGAGAGTTGCTGGAAAAACTTTGGGAAATACTTCAGGCCACATTGCTTACACGTATCGTAGGATATTACTTGATGATGGCAGTGATTATACTTCTACTCGGAGGTCTTATCGTCTCTGTACATAGAAGGGCTACAGACCCAGTAAGCGGGGGGAAGAAGAAGATTCGCAATAAACAGTGTCCAACCTGCAGCTATCCACTAGAGCT
Source organism: bacterium (assembly GCA_027592135.1). Taxonomy (GTDB): domain Bacteria; phylum Patescibacteriota; class Gracilibacteria; order Peribacterales; family Peribacteraceae; genus UBA2170. Next base: position 88,068 of record JAQCIJ010000001.1, read on the forward strand.
TAGTGGAGATTTCTGTGGTGGATGCGGAAAGCAACTTCAAGAAAAGTGTAGCAGCTGCAGTAAACCTACATATACATGGGCAGCAGCGTGCGAGCACTGTGGCAACAAATAGCAATGATAGATAAACTTCGTACCCTTGCGGCTGAATTTGATGCATTGCAGAAAAAGATGATCGAACCCGAAGTTCTTTCTGACCCGAAACAAATTGCAAAAATTGGAAAGCGCATGAAGGACCTCGAGCCACTTACAGGAATGCTAAAGCAGCACGACGCAGCAACTGCTGCAATTAAATTTGCCGAAGAAGATATAGAAGATCCTGAGATGCGAACTATGGCAGATGAAGAAGCAGAGGCTGCACGCAAGCGTGTAATAGAGCTTGAGGAGGAAATGAAATTGTTTCTAATCCCAAAAGATCCTGATGATGATAGGTCAGTCATCTTAGAAATTAGAGCGGGGACCGGAGGAGACGAGGCAGGAATATTCGCTGGAGAGCTATTACGGATGTATTTACGCTTTGCAGAAGAACAGGGATGGAAATCAGAACTTATGGACAAGAAAGACGCTGAGAGTGGGGGGGTAAAAGAGGCAGTGTTCAAGATCGATGGAGTAGGTGCGTATGGAATGTTGAAGTTTGAGTCGGGTGTACATCGTGTACAGCGTATTCCTGCTACGGAAAATAAAGGGCGTGTGCACACAAGTGCCGCATCTGTTGCGATCTTGCCAGAGGCAGAAGAAGTGGATATTCAAATTAGAGATGAAGATATTCGTGTAGACATCTTTCGTTCGTCTGGACCTGGTGGTCAGTCGGTAAATACTACAGACTCCGCTGTGCGTCTTACATATATACCGCTCGATATCACGGTAATTTGTCAGGATGAAAAGTCTCAATTGAAAAATAAGAACAAAGCCATGGGGGTACTTCGTTCGCGTCTCTACGCTGCCGAGCAGGATCGACTTGCTAAAGAAAGAGGGGATATGCGTCTTGGGCAAATTGGAACTGGGGATAGATCAGAAAAAATTCGTACCTATAACTTTCCGCAAGATCGTGTGACAGATCATAGAATAAGCCAAAGTTACAATAACCTTCCTAGTATTATGGAAGGAGGTATTCTACACATAATTGATACATTGCAACAGCACGATCAACTCGCAAAGTTGTCTTCTGTTGGGGCTTAAGCAATATCCTTTTTCTCTGTACCGGTTATATCTTTCATCACTTGATGCGCAGATGGTGCAGAGAGCTCTTCTGTTACACGAACATCAGGAAGTTTCCATAAAAATGGCATAGGCAAGAAGCTACTAAGAATGGCTACCCACAGTACTTTATCTAAGCCCGCATAGTTTGCAGCGGTATCACCAATAGCTTGATGGACATCAAAGTAGTTAAGCAGCCAAGCACCTCCAAGATCAGACACAGCAAGCCCAATGTTCATAATAGAAGCGAGAACCGCGAACATCGTCGCTTCAATACCCTTAGGACAGAGTCTTGCTGTAAGTACCATCAGAGGAATAAAGGCAATCTCTGTAAGCGGTGCGGAGATAAAGGTATCTGCCAGTGCAAAGAATCGAGGGCTCATACCAAGATACTCATACCATCCATACACAAGTCCTATCGTCGGCATGCTTAAAATCACCGATGCAATAATGATCCAGAAGAAGAGTGTGCGAAGAGAAATACTGAGAAGGAACTTACGAAAGAAGAGAATACCTACAATACTCATGGCATGGGAAATCATACTAAGGCGTCCGAAGAATTCTGCATCGAAACCAAGTTCATCGATCATATAATACGAAAGACCTCCACCACTGCTAGGAGTTGCTCGCCAGATAAAGACAAAGACAATTGCCCAGAGGAGATCTCTGGTAAATGCGTGTTTAAATTTGGTCCATGTTTCCTTTAGAGAAAATACGGCAAAATCTGTTTTGTCTTCGGTAATTATAATGGCAAGAGCGCTGGTAAATAGCGGAAGTGTACCAGTAATAAAGAATACATTCCGTGGACCAATACTGTCTACAAGAATACCAGAGAGATACGCTACAGATAGGGCTCCAACCATTATTGATGCTCTGCAAATACTCTGCAGTTTCCCCGCTACTTTTTGGTCTCTACTGCGCTCTGCAACTATGCCATCGACAATAACATCTGCAAGAGCAAATCCCATAGCAGAGATCAGTAATGCAATCATTACTTGGTGGTACGAATGTACCCACGTGGCCATAGAAAAATATCCAAATGCACCCATCAACCCAGATAAAAAGAGGTACGGTTTTCTGCGGAAACCCCAGATAGGCTGTCTATCAGATAAGAATCCATACACCGGTTTAATACTCCACGGAATAATTGCTATAGATCCGAGTATTGCAACCTGGGCAGGTGTCAGCTGCAAATCATCTTTGTAATAAAATGTCGTTGCGACAGAGGCAATACCAGTTGCTCCAGCTATAAAATAGACGAAGGGTATGAGTATTCTTGAATAATCTCTTTTCATACGATGATACTACCCTTTTCGTACCTGTTCTATCAAATCGGATCGAAGATCAATAACTGCCTGTGTGCCAATATCAGACCGAAATCGAACAGGGCCAGTAACCTTCTCACAGAGATTCTGCGCTATAGACTCTGCTTCGGCGATTGTATCTCCTATTCCTACGATTCCTGCTGTCCGAGAGCCACCGAGGAGCAGTGCGCCGCTTTCTGATTCCGAGACATCACCAAGATAAATGCGAGCATTACTACCTGTGTCTGGAAGAGAAAACTCTTCTCCTTTGTTGTCTTTGCTCTCGGGGTAACTCTCCGGTGTGATGTATTTACAGACGGTTGCCTTATTGGCAAATGAAACCATGTCATCGGTAAGCTCTTCGTGAATAATACCTTGGCAAATATCCACAAAATCAGATTCGAGAAGCGGTAAAATATTGAGAGCCTCTGGGTCTCCAAATCGAGCATTGTATTCGATAAGCTGAATTCCCTTCTTTGTTGCAATAAATCCGCCATATAAAATTCCTTGAAATGGCTCTCTACATTCTTCAAGGAGAGCAGCTGCTGTAAGTGTATTAAGCTCAGATGCAGCTTGAAGATCTTCTGCACTAAGAAAGGGTAGGGAGTGGTTGGCATCAGAGTATGTTCCCATTCCACCAGTATTCGGTCCTGTGTCTCCTTCGTAAGCTCTCTTGTGATCTTGCACTGCAGGCATATCGATGACCTGAGTACCTGATACAAAACTTAAGAGACTAAACTCAACTCCTATGAGCTTTTCTTCTACCACTACCGTTCCACATTCTTCTATACATTCAATAGCATAGGCCACTCCTTCATCTATCGAGTGCAGGTGTTCTCCACTAACTTTTACGCCTTTTCCTCCTTTGAGTGCATCGTATTTAACGACGAAGTTGCCTTCAAGCTCTTCCAAAAAGGATTGGATTGAAGATTGAAGATTGAAGGTTGAAGATTCAAAGACCCTAAAAATCGGAGATGCATCAATCCCATGCTTCTGAAGCAACTCTCTTGCAAATCCTTTACTAGATTCTATGCGAGCGAGAGATTTCTTTGGCGCGATGGACGTAATACCTATTTCTTCTAAGGCATCAACAAGCCCTGCTCCGATGGGATCATCGGGTGCAACAAATGCAAAGTCTGGTTGTACTCTTTTTGCAATTTCCAAGACAGCATCAAAATCCATAAGATCAACAATAAACTGATCTGAAGATAGGTGCGCAATTCCTGGGTTACGAGCTGGGACAAGAGAGATGATCTCTGGCTTCTGAGGACTTCGAGCAAGTGCATCAGCAATTGCATGACCACGAGCCGCAAGAGATGTAAGAAGGACCTTCATTTTAGACGAGGCTCATAGTTTTGCTTCCATCGCCATCATCATCATCATCTTTTTCTCCTATATTACGAGAAGTATTTCGACTGTTTCCCAATTCCTTTAAAAGCTTCGGTGTAATTTCTTGTGTAGGATATTTCTTAGTAAAACATCCTTCAGAGAACCCCTTGATATTCTTATTTCCGTATAGAATTGCTTTATGTAAATCTTCAATCTTGCTGTAGAAGAGTCCATCTGCACCGATGAATTTACAAACCTCTTCAATACTTTTCTTATGAGCAATTAGTTCTGATTCTGTAGGTAAATCGATCCCGTACGGGTCTGGTCCGATAATTGGTGGAGATGCAGAAGCGAAATACACTTTCTTTGCACCTGCTTCTCGTACGAGCTCTACAATCTTTTTACTGGTGTTGCCTCGGACAATAGAGTCATCGACTAACAGTACATTCTTTCCTTTAAATTCCAATTTTATAGGGTGCAGTTTAAACTTTAGACTACGTTTACGTATTTTCTGTCCTGGCATGATAAATGTTCTGCCTATATATCTATTTTTTACAAAACCCTCTCGATACCTCGCCTTTACCTTGTCAGCAAGCCCCGTAGCAGATGCTCTTCCAGTATCCGGAATAGGAATAACAGAATCGATTTTTATTCCAGCTGCATTAATCTGATCAGCAAGATACTCACCCATACGTACACGAGCTTTGTAAACGTTTACTCCATCAATGGTAGAATCGGGAGCGGCTAAGTAAACCCACTCAAATATACAAGGTGTAAGTTCTCCTTTACATACAACGCGACTGTGCAACTTGTTCTTTCTATCGATATAAATAACTTCTCCAGGTTTTACGTCGCGAACAAACTCAAACTCTAGGCCATAAAAAGCACTACTTTCGGAGGCAAGTATATATTCCTCTTTCATGCCATATTTTCTTTTTCCAAGAACAAGAGGACGTATACCATGTGGGTCTCTAAAACCAACTATTCCATGTCCTCCGATTAGCGCTACTGCAGAGTATGCACCTTTGCATTTTTTAAACACGGTTTTCATCGCTGCAAAAACATGTTCTTCTGTAAGCTTCTTTGGTTTTTGATTCCCCAAAGCTACTGCAAAAATATTGAGGAGTATTTCTGAGTCAGCTGTAGTATTTAAATGTCTGTAGTATTTTTCGAGAAGTTCTTTTCCAAGTTCTTTATAGTTTGTAAGGTTCCCATTGTGAGCAAGTGCAATTCCAAATGGGCTGTTTACGAAAAACGGTTGCGCTTCAAATTCTGAGCTACATCCTGCAGTAGGGTAACGCACGTGACCAATACCCATAGGGCCTTTTAGTCGCGAAAGAGATTTAGCATGAAATACGTCGCTCACCATTCCTTTTGCCTTTTTCAGGTGGAACTGATTGTTATAGGTCATGATTCCCGCTGCATCTTGTCCTCTATGTTGCAAGAGCATGAGGCCATCATAGAGATCTTGAATCACATCTTGATAACCGGAGATCGCTAAAATTCCACACATACGTTATGCGAGAGGATAGTGGATAGAGGATAATTAAAAAAGAAGGCTCGACGGACATTGGTCTGGGGAGCGATAGAATTTGATGAAAGTCCAATCTCCATAAAGATATACTACGGAGATTTTAACGAAATGCAAGAAGAAAAATCATTACCCTCTATCCACTTCATCGTATCGCCATTTGCCGCTCCTTCGCAGTTACGCAGTTTCTAATAAGACTAGCAACCGTCATAGGACCAACACCACCTGGTACTGGAGAGATAGCAGAAACAATAGATTCAAGGCCTACAAAGTCTGTATCACCACACAGTCCATCGTCTGTTTGATGGATACCAACGTCTACGACGACTGCTCCTTGTTTTACCATTGCAGCGGTAATCATTTTCGGTTTACCTACAGCGGCAATAACGATGTCTGCTTGTTTGATTTGTGCGGCAAGGTCTGTTGTTTTGCTATGGCAAATTGTCACAGTGGCATTGCGATTGAGCAGCATGATAGCAACAGGTTTACCGACAGTGTTACTACGCCCTACAACAACCGCATGCTTCCCGGCAATCTCAATATCAAAATGTTCCAAGAGTCTGATAATTCCAGACGGCGTTGCGGGTGGCAGATGTTCGAAGTCTTTGCTAAGAAAAACTTTTCCTAGGTTATACGCACCAAATCCATCGATGTCTTTCATGGGATCTATGGCTTTAATAATCTGAGGTTCATATTCTTTTAGATGAGCAGGGAGTGGTAGCTGAACAAAAAATCCTGTGACATCTTCGTCATTATTTAACCCATCGATTACCTCCATAAGTTCGCCGATAGAAATATTCTCATCAAGATGCCTATGCTCGTTTCGCATGCCTACTTTTTCACAGCTCTTCACCTTTTGTTTTATGTAACTTTCACTTGCAGGATCGTTGCCCACTTGGACAACAACAAGCTTTGGGTCAAGTGTCTCTACGAGAGGCTTAAGAAACTCTAGCAGGGCATTACTTGCAATTTTGCCGTCGAGAATGAGAGGTGACATGGTTCTAGTTTAGCCTACTTGTACTTCAGATTCCTGTGAAATTTGCCCAAAGTGTTCCTGATACTGCCTCCAGACAAAATGAGCTGTCTCTTGCTTACTTCCTGATGTATCGACAAAGACGACCGATGGATCTTCAATACTTTTGTAGTTTTCGTATACTCTGCGTTGAAAGTTCTCCATCTCAAACTGATCTTGAGTCTTTCTACTATTGATGCGTTCCATACAGATATCAAAAGGAGGAAGCGTTATAAATGTAAGATCAGGCTTGGGAAATTTTGCGTTGATAGATTCAAGCCACTGCTTATCTATACCCTGAGCTGCTCCATACACAATAGTGGAAAGTGAAAATCTATCGCAGACGACAATCTGACCTTTTCGTAGGGCGGGTTCGATCACAGTGCTGACGTGGTTTGCCCTATCTGCGCAGAAAAGGAGCTGCATAGAATCGGGAGTTGGCATCGTATCTTGCTGCAGCATTTTACGAATATCTTGACCAACTTTGGATTCTGTGGGCTCTGCAGTCATCAGGACACTCTTGCCACTTTTACGCAAGGAGTCGACTAAAAATGCTGTTTGGCGGGTAGTTCCAGATCCATCTGGGCCCTCGAAGACAATGAATTTTGCAGTCATAGTTGATGAATTGTAGTGTTTTTTACGTTTCTCGTAAAGAAAAGGTTTTCAAACCACTCAAACCTACCAAACAGCGTGGTTTTCTGCTATAATCAGACGATAACCGTAATTCTATGGGCCCACTCGATTTAATTCGGCATCCGCTGATATTCACCGGCATTACCCTACCAGAGTTCATTCGTTGGTACTTTTGGGAGCAACCCAGCCGAATCTTAAGGGTCTACTTTGCATACCTTCGAGCATTTATCGAAATATTCTCATTTATCTTTTTAGTACGCACTCTTATTTCTCCGTGGAGGCAGATCACCGATCCGTATCAAAAAAGAGGGTTTAACCTTGGTCAATTCTCGCAGACACTTACATTAAATATTGTCAGCAGGACCATTGGATTGATATTTCGATCGATCACTCTCTTCTTTGGTCTCGGTGCTGTTGTACTTTTAACAGTGTGTTGCGCTGCGTTCTACATGGCGTGGCTTTTATTTCCGATTGTTTTTTGGGTTGGTCTTACGTATGTCTTCAGCGCTGCGTTCTAAATTATGCAAGTTCAATTTGATCCAACGGCCACCCGAGCATTTTCTGCTCGAGTATTACGACGCTTTATAGAAGGGCCGATTGCAATACTTATTGTAGTGCTCGTTACAGCTATATTGTTATTTGAAGATTATAGAGAGCACACCCTCAATCATTTTGTTATAGGTATCACTCTTTTGGTATTTGCAAATATAGTTATCCAAAACTTTATTGTAGATATGCTAGAGAATGATAATCGTAAAGCACTCTCAAAGAAGAATTCTGCATGCCTTCTAACGTTCCATGTCTTACGAAGGTTGCCAAACAATGCAGATACCTCCTATCAACTCCTTGATGCTGTTACAAAAACCAAAAGAGGAAAGTTTATACTTAATGAAATGGGTCTAGAGCGCGATGTGCTACTAAAGATTGCAAAGTTAGAATGTGAGCACGAGAAGATCGTACCATTCCTCATCGAGGCTGCTGCAAATATGGAGCGCTTTGGTGTCCGAAAGATGGATGCAGACGTTGTGCTCTTTACTTTCTTTCAGCGCAAAGGTGCTTTGGAGCAACTACTTAATTCACTAGATATCTCGATTGCAGATATGGAGATGATTATTAAGTGGGAAGATTACCATGCTGCTGTCTGGCATACAGATAAAGCATGGAGTCCAGCGGGCTTAACAAAAACCTTTGGTGGCATGGGGCGAAAGTGGGTTACAGGGTTTAATGATGTTCTTGATAGTATTACCGAAGATATCAGTCAGAATATTTTATATCGCGGTCAACATAAAGTCACAATTCATTTAGATAAGCTGAAAGATGCGATGCATATTCTCTCTCGTTCGAGCCAGCATAACGTTATTATCACAGGAGATGATGGTGCTGGTAAGCAGTCATTTGTGGAGAATATTGCCTACCAACTACGGTTGCAAGAAAGTAAAAAAGGATACGCCTATACACGAGTACTTCGCTTAAAAGCACAGGATCTCCTCTCTGGAGCACACGACCCAGATACTGTCCTTCTTCAGGCGCTTAAGCGTGCAAACAAGCAGGGGCACTTTATTCTGGTGCTTGATAACATTGGACTATTCTTACAATCTGGCGACCCTAAGGTCACCGGAGTGCTGAGTAAGTTCTTGCAGACAAAAAATATCAATGTTATTGGAATCGCAGACACCAAGGACTATCACAAATACATCAAAACCAATCCAGCTCTCGAGACACAATTTGAAGTAATCTCTTTGGAGCCTACAGTCTTTGCCGACACGATGAGTGTTCTTATGGAAGAGTACTTTAGTATCGAGGATCGCCAGCATACTCACGTAACATACAAGGCACTCAAGAGCATTATCGATCTTGCAGACCGCTATGTACATAAGGGCGCATTCCCTGGTAAGGCTATAGATCTTCTCTATGATGCTGTTGCAAATGCAAAAGAAGCAAAGGCTGATTACGTCACAGAGGATAACGTTCGAGAGATGATCTCTCTAAGAGCTCATATGGATATCACAGGCACTGATGAGAAACAAAAAGAAGTTCTTCTAAACCTCGAGGCCAAGATGGCCAAAGAAGTTATCGGTCAGCGCGATGCACTTACATCAATTTCCAATGCGCTTAAACGTGCCAGTGCAGATATCACCAATCGCAAGAAGCCTATTGGAACGTTCTTGTTCTTAGGTCCTACGGGTGTCGGTAAAACACAGACAGCAAAGACACTCGCCAAGAATTACTTTGGATCTACAGAGCAAATGATTCGAATGGATATGAACGAGTACGGAAACGAGGATAGTGTTAGTATGGTGATAGGTTCTACGGATCCTCGATACCCATCCGAAGGGTTCCTCACCCGCGCTGTACAGGACAAACCGTTCTCTTTGATTTTGCTTGATGAGATCGAAAAGGCAGACAAAAAGGTACTCAACTTGTTTCTGCAGATTTTAGACGAGGGACACTTGATTGATGGACAAGGAGTAAAAACAGATTTCCGTAATGCGATTATCATTGCGACGTCCAACGCAGGCGCTCAGTTTATTGTGGACTTCTTAAAGAACACCGTTACTCCAGACCCAGATCAATTTAAGAAAGAACTTCTCGATGAACTGATAAAGTCTGGAAGCTACTCACCAGAATTCCTCAACCGATTCGATGATATTATTTTGTATCAACCTCTGACAAAAGAAGAGACGATCCAGGTTGCTTCTCTTATGATAGGTTCCATCATTAAAGAGATGGAGGAAGGGAAGGGGATTGCGATTCAGATCGACGATGATGCTATTACTGCCATTGCTGCCAAGGGGCATTCTGTAGAGTTTGGAGCAAGAGAAATGAAACGTGCTATAACAGATACACTCGAAACATACGTCGCAAATACCATGTTAAATAACGACGTGCAGCGAGGTACAGTTTTGAGGATTACCAAGGCTGATTTAAAACTCTAGTGGTTTTACATGAAATATCCCCATCATACCGTTACTGAGGTGCTCTGCGATATGGCAGTGGAACATCCACTCTCCAGGGTTGGTGATATCAAATAGTAGATCTACCGTATGACCAATAGGAACAAGTACGGTGTCTTTCCACACCATGTTTTCTTTAGCTACATCATCTTCGGAGAGCACTAAGAAGCGTTGACCATGAAAATGAATCGGATGCTGCATAGGGTGAGCAGAATCTTCTTCGTTGATAATGCGGACTTTGACAATGTCTCCCACAGTAAACTTCCACATAAATTCCATGTTGGCTTTGCCAGTTTCTTCGTCGACAAGTTTCCACTGAAAGTCTTCACTCGCCATCATCTGGTTCATCATCGGCATGGTATCTTCCCATTCTATTCCCGTTTCATCGTGATGCATCATCATTCCCTCATGCATCATTGCCATTCGGTCTTCGAGATCAATCGTTAGTCGTAGTGTCTTATCTACTGGCCGATCAAATTCACTTCTAAATGCATCAATATCGGCAATCACATCTTCGTACGATCGTAGATTTTCAAACGCCTCTGCGTAGGATTCATACACCTCTTCTTCGGTAATCGTAAACGCACCGAGCGCAAACTCTGCAAGAGGGCTCTTGTGAAGCAATGTATATTCTCCTGCTTGAGCAAAGAGCACTTCGACAATGTAGCGCTCTGCTGGGGCAATTGTTACGCTATCGACAAAACTATCGCGTTCGTAACGGCCAACATCAGATCCAACAAGCTTGAGCTTTGCCCCTGGGATCTCTAGTCGAAATGTGCGAGCGTTTGCGACATTCGTAAAGTACATGCGGACAATAGAGCCTTTGGCAAACTGTTGTTCATAGTGTGTATTTCCATTGATCAACATCTGGTTACCAAAGCGTCCCATTAGCGCAAAGTTTGGGTCGCTTTTGCCGTAGGGAGTATTCTCTCCATTGGCATCGAGAAACAAATCATCAAGGACGATCACTTCCTCCGCATTCACGGGATTATATTCTGATGTGTCATCAGGCTTTATAAACAAGTTTCCATACAATCCCATATCCTGCTGAATGTCTTCTCGGACATGCGGGTGGTACCAGTAGATCCCTTCATCAGGAAAGGTCACTGTATACTGGTGGCTTTTTCCAGGCTCTGTAACACGTTGTGTTACATCAGGCACACCGTCACTTTTATTATCCAGTCGCAGACCGTGCCAATGGATCGTGGTTTCGTAATCGATATGATTTGTACTATCGATAGTGATGGTTGCTCCTTGAGGAGCTTTTATCATAGGCCCTGGGATCTGGCCATTGTATCCATACATCTTGAAACTCTTTCCGTTGATAGTCTTACGAACTATTGTTGGGTCTATTCGAATCTGATCTCCATCAGAAACTTCTAATACCTCAGAAGGCTTTGCCTCTGGAAAGTTCTGGGTTTGGCATCCAGTAAGAAGAAGCGCAGTGATTACCAGAAGTTTTTTCACGTTAAGAAGCTGTGTTACAAGACTTCTTACCGCATCCACATCCACCACGTTTTGGTTCATCAATCTTCTGTGCAACGTGGCAACTGCATCCATCTCCTTCACATTCTGCTGGGTGATCTGCAGAAGGCTTTGCCATGTCTTGCATCATCTTCATGTGCTCTTCTGGTGTTTGCTTCCGTAGCTCTTCTACAGAGATGTTCATCATTTCAGCCATATTAATTTCACTCTGCGAAGCGTCAGCAGGGTGGTTAGATCCTGTATCTGTTCCCGCACTACAGGCTACAAGGAGAAGTGAGAGAAGAAGTAGGCGTTTCATAAGAGTTTTGGGGAAGCTTATTCAATAATAATAGTACCTTGCATATCACTGTGACCAGAACCACATTGTACATTACAAAAGAATTCAAATGTACCTGCTTTGTCTGTTGGTACTTTTACCAAACTCATTCCACCCTTTGCCATGGTTTCCTTTATGCCGAGGCCAGGTATTGCGATACCGTGATCTCCTTCTATACCCATAAGATGCAGAGAAACATTCTCTCCTTTTTTAAGACGAATAACACTTGGCTCAAATTTCCAGTTACTTGAATGCAACATAACGGTTCTTCCTTTGGAGTCTTCTTTGATAGTGGGTGCGTGTGGTGTTGGAGCTATTGAATTACTGTTCATGAGCTTTGGCCCAAAGATAATAATAAGAGCTACAACAGCGAGAGCAGGTAAAGTTTGTTTGAGTTGAGAGTTCATTGTAGAGGTAGTAGGTAGAGGGAGTGTAGTAGTTTGCAAATTCTGAGTCAAATCGCTAAATATATCAATTAATGGATGGCTACACAAAGCCAAAAGTGGCCTCTTAGGGCCTTAATTTATTCAAAAAAATCTGCAAGATAGTATGTATGCTTGGCAATTTCGCTGGGCATGTTTCGATCCTTTCTCAAGGAGGTACTACCTATCATGTGGAGCACTGCCCGTGACATCTGGGATGCATTGTGCTCGATACCGAGAATCTTGGTTCTCAGTATCGTATCTGCTGCACTAAATGTTTGCAGCGACCTTGACATTGAGGTCAAGTGAACGGTCGTGACCTCACGAAACACAACAAACCCGGAGGACGACATACTGTCTTCCGGGTTTCTGCTATGCTTTATACACATGGCCATCCTCTCATCAGATTTGGATAAAAAAATGCGACTCGCAAGCTTGCTTGCTGCTGTCGTGCTTTC
>JAQCIJ010000048.1 GCA_027592135.1 bacterium
AACCAGGAGGGTCAATTCGGGATGAAGAGGTGATTGCCAAAGCAAACGAGCTAGGAATCGTGATGGTAACCACTGGTTTTAGGGCATTTAAGCATTAATTGACTTGTTAGTTTATTATTGTAGAATGTTTCTATATGTCACCTATAAACCTCGATTACTGGCGTGACGACGACAGTGAATTTGACAATTTTCTTCCCGGCGGTGCTCTTGTAGAGTACCCCCTCTACAACATTGCTACAGATCGAGTATTGCAGTTGATGCCAACGGAAGAATCATTCATTCAATCAGGGAAATCATTGACTGAAAGTCATACCCTTGCAAAGCAAACACGAGTTGACGTAGCCAATGAAATGCAACGCACAGATGAGGGGATGGTTTTGGTTCTCAATATGCTTCCTCAGCTTATGGAAGAACCAAACCGATTTGGCACGTTCCTTGATTCTAACCCTCCTCCATATACCATGGGGTTTACTACAGATATTGGCCGATTGCGCCTCTCTCTCAATCAACTCACTCTCTATCCGCATGGAGTACTTCATGAGCATCCTACTCCGCAGCAAGACAATACAGCTGTTGCAGCACTACAACTTGCATCAACGTGCGGATATGCAATGGGAATGGTAGATCCGAAAGAACTAATCTTTGATGGATACGGATTCCGTCACAGATCGTTTGATGAAAAAACTGGTGCAGTACATGATGACAACTGGAGCTACAGCTCCTTTGGACAAGCACGAACCCCTACTCCATTTGATATTCACGTCTATCCAGGAGATTATTACTCTCAACCTTCACGCATTCGTCACTCAGTTGCTGAACCACCTACCAGTAGAAGTGAACGATTTGGCCGCCTAGTTAAAAAAGTATTTTCAAAAGATTGTTTGGAAACACTGCGACACCCCTATGATACAACAAGAAGTTATGTATACAGTATTATGTGTATGCCTCTGCTTCCCGGTGAACGCTCTGATCCACATGCAGAAAAAATATTAAGATTTACTGAAAAAGAACGACAAGAGCTTTGGGAGAAGCTTACGAATTTGGTTACACAACGACTGGAGCTACTCAAACAAGATGCCAAAGAAACAGTCTCAATCTCTTCATGAACAACCTGACCCAGCGCTACAGCGTGCAGCGCTAAATCAATTGAACACCTAACCCTTCAGTATTTTTCTCTCGCCTGGTCCCATCTTTTCGAGTAACCGTTCTACGGTGTCGACCGTTGATTGGCCGACGCCCAGCTCTTCTTGAATGTGTAATTGCCCTTTCTTCTGTAAGAGTTTTTTACCAACACGCATTCGTCGCGATAACATCACTCGCTCACTTGGCGTGAGGAGGTGATCGATAAATGTCGTGAGATTTTTTACAGAACTTGCTGATTGACATGTTTTAGAGAATTCTCGACCAAGAGATTCGTATTGCTGCCTACTTAAATGACGATGGTCGATCTTGCCCATGCTTAAATGATACACCAATATATCAATATATCAATTAATTGATATATTGATAGAACCGCACCTCAGTATAAGTGCTCTGGTACAGGTACATCACCATTATTTTCGCTTGTAATAGCGGAAGAAATTGGTACTATTTTTCAGATTTTTTACTGCGTATTGCTAAAAGTTCCGACGTATATCGGCCCGAGTACTATCCATGGAATAGGTTTGTTTTCTGAAAAATTTATTCCAAAAGGCACTGTTGTATGGGAATACACCGAATGTATGGACCGATATATTTCAGATGAAGAAATCCTTACACTACCACAAGGGGCACAAGATTTTATTGTAAAATATTACTTTCGAAGCTTGATAACTGGTCAGTATCTGATTATGCCAGATGATGACCGATTTACGAATCACTCGCTTGATCCAAATGTCGGTGGACCAGATTCATTGAATCCACAACGAGAAGGAGGTGTTGCACTTCGCGATATTGAGGCTGGAGAAGAAATCACAAATAACTACGCATCTATTGATGCAGACTTTGGTGTATATCAACATGAATATGCCAGTGATTAACAGAAAGCCTACAGACTTCTACGCCCAGCCAATGCCTCACGAAGCGTAACCTGATCGGCAAATTCGATATCTGCACCCATGGGGAGACCATGGGCAAGACGGGTGACTTTTTCTACTGCACCGCCAAGTTTTTGCTGAATGTAGCTTGCTGTTGCCTCTCCTTCGATATCAGGATTTGTCGCGACGATAATTTCTTTGACGGTTCCGTCGGTACATCTATCCACAAGTTCTTTCATCTTCAGTTGCTCAGGTCCCATCCCATCGATAGGAGAAAGTACTCCGTGCAACACGTGATATACCCCTTTGAATGATGTCTTTTCAAAGGCGACAACGTCGAGGGGATTTTCGACAACGAGAATAATGGTTGCATCACGCGAAGGGTCTGCACACAAACTGCACTGCTCTTGTAATGTAACCATTTGGCAATCTTTACAGTACTTGAGTTCGTTTTTTAGCCTAAGAAGTGAACCCCCTAGACCCTCTGGAGATGCCTTACTACTGCGCAAAAGATGAAAAGTTAACCGTTCTGCAGACTTGGGTCCTATCCCTGGGAGCTTGGAGAACTCTTCGATGGTCTTTTGGATTTGTGGAGGAAGAAGTGACATGCTGTCACAATACAGCAATGTTGAAATGTTGAAATGTTGAAAATGAGTTTTTCAACATTTCAACATTGCTTCATTTCTTCATTAAACCTCCCGTCCATCTCTCAACCGCCGCTGCACATCTTTATTCTTTTTATCCTGCCGCTTGTCGTATCGTTTTTTTCCTTTTCCAAGACCGAGAATGAGTTTGATGTGCTTCCCTGCTTTCGCTTCGAGTGGCACAAGGGACACTCCTTGTTCTGCGAGCTTTCCCGTAAGCTTTTCGATCTCCCGTTTATGTAAAAGCAACGTGCGATCTCGTCCTGGTTCATAATCATCGATATTAGAGGCGAATGCATAGCGTGCAATTTTCATGCCCTTGATAACGGGCTTTCCCGATACGAGAGACACGTACGATCCTCCTAAATTGATGTTCCCCATTCGGCACGATTTGACCTCCTGCCCTGTCAGCGTAATTCCTGCCTCTAGGGTATCGACGATCTCATAATCGTATTTTGCCCGCCGATTGTGTGCAATAGTTTTCACGTGTACTGAGGTTTCGAAGTATTTCTGCAGATATTATAGCCCAAATAGCCTTTTTACACCTACATTAGGGATGTTTGCAGGCTTGACAAATCTCAAATATAGAGTAGACTTCTTGTCAGTCGAAATGGACGCCTCTCAATTTGGAGCGGGCACGGCTTGTGCCGACAACATTCGACCAATTACGGCTTTCAGCCCAAATATATTGTGGCTGAGAGCCTTTTTTACAACCCTAAATACAGGCTTATAAATCGATCTATGCGTGTGTGGGCAAAGAGGGTTACTACTGCTCCTAAGGCAAGGAATGGCCCGAAGGCTACATACTGTCCACGCTTGATAGCTCCTGTAAGGAGCAGAATACAGGCTATCAGGGCTCCTATAATATACGTCAAAAAGAGGCATGCGATCATGCGCTCCCAACCCCCTACCAAAGCGCCGATACCAGCCCCGAGAATAATATCCCCGCTCCCAAGCCACTTCCCGCGGCTTATAAGCCACTGAGCCCCAAAGAATGCCACTCCGACGATGATACCGGTGTAATCGAAGGTCTGTGCAAGTATGCTAGCGATAATTGCCAGCAGAACGAATGGAATGTTCATCGCATCCGAAATGAAGTGCGTACGAATATCAATAATACTTATCGTCAGCAACAGCCACAGTGCCAAGCTGAGTGCGATGGCCTGCGTAGGTACTGGACGCAAATACAGCGCTGCCAAAAACACCAACCCGCTTGCAATTTCGATGAATGGATAGGTATACCCAATACGCGTCTTACATGTGCGACATGCACCACGAAGATACAGAAAACTGAGTAATGGAATAAGTTCCACTGCTCGCAACTGTGTCTTGCACGCGCTGCACTGAGAGCGACCACCGAACGATTTACCATGTGGTATGCGCTCTATAAGAACAGAGCCGAAGCTTCCAAAGCAGAGGCCGATTACACCAAACAGAATCATTGTGAAAGTCATTGGATCTACTCTAGGGGTAATGTTGAAATGTTGAAATGTTGAAAAACTTCTTTCAGAAGTTCAACATTGTACTATTTCTTTATTTTTCTGCGTGTTCCCCAAGCACCACCTGCTGCACCTGCTGCGATGAAGCCGATACCAACTCCGGTATCAGGAAGTCCAGAAGCATTTGAGCGTTCTACAGAGTGAGAGCTTTCGCCTTCGTCTTCACGAATGTCACCCCAGAGGTCTTCCCATGCATCTGCAGCATCCATGTTCTTCGTAGCCATTTGCTCTTCCATGACACGCTCTTCAATCATTTCCTCTTCGTTACCCCACTCTTGAATCTTGTCCTCAACAGCAATGTGTATACCTGCTTGAGGCACGCGGTCATTCTCGATTGCTTCTGCATATTTCGGATCGCTCTCGTCATGACCTGGCCATGCAATATCCAATGAGTGATTGTCTGAGGCTTCCAAAAGTGATGGGTCGTTTGCGGTGTTATCCTGCAACATTCCTGCTGCACGAAGACCACGACTTAAGATACGCTTTCGGTTTCCTGCATCCATAGTTTTGTCGGCTATATTTGAAGCACCAAGATCATAGACTCTTCCACCCTCTGCAACAGGTAGCGTGAGATACGCGGTGACCTGTGGCTTTGCGTACTCGTACCCGTAGTAGAGTGCGAGTGCTAAACCTCCACCAATAACGGCGCCAAGAATCTGCTTCCATAGTGGTGGGCGATCGTCTTCTGGCTGTGTTGGTATAATGGGTGTTTGTGTTTGATCTTCCATAAGTTTTTGAAGTAATCACATTATTATAGCAGAAAGAGGCCATTTTACCAAGGTGCAAAGATCTTAAGCACTACTGTTAGCCATTTTC
>JAQCIJ010000049.1 GCA_027592135.1 bacterium
GTTTATCGATGCGACGACAAAAGATGGCGTGATTTATGATGTAAAAGGCGTGCTGGATAAAAAGGTAATAAAAGCTTCTGGAAGAAGTTACCACAGTCTCTAGAAAAGAGTTGTCACCATGAATAGATGAGGTATAGTTTTTCCCTATGAAGACAGGTCTATTCGTTGGCAGGTTTCAACCGTTCCATGACGGGCACCGTAAATGTATTGAAAAAATACTAGAAACGTGTGACCGCTGCATTGTAATGATGCGCGAAACAGAACCTACGGAGAAGAATCCGTTCGATCTTGAAAAAAGAAAAGCGATGATTCGTGCTGCTTTTCCCGATGAATCCGTTGTAGAAATTCAAGATTTTTCTGATCCTAGTGCACATCTTTCTGTGTTTATTGGTCGTGATGTAGGGTACGAACTGATCCAACTCGATAAAACAACAGAAGCAATATCTGCAACAGATATTCGTAAAAAACTCTACAATAATTCTCCACAAAAAGTACGATGAGTAAGCGCTTTCAAGTTGTATGGCTTACAGGTAATACTGGTGCCGGTAAAAGCACGTTAGCAGAAGGGATGAAAGAGTACTTCAACGAAGAAGAAAAAGGAGGAGATAGAGCGAGGCGTATTGTTGTGCTTGATGGAGATGAAATGCGTGCAACGGTTTCCGTAGATGAAGGCCTCTCCCCAGAGGATAGGCGTAAACATAACCTGCGCGTAGCGAGACTTGCAAATCTGATGTCAGAACATGGATTTCTTGTACTCGTAGCGGTAATCGCTCCATTTGCAACAGTACGAGAGGAGCTGCAAAGCATTTGCGACCCTTTGTGGGTGCATGTGAACAGAGATGGCCTTGGAGGTGCAGATAGGCCGTACGAAGCACCTGTAACGCCAAATCTGATGATTGATAATAATAGTGTTTCCATAGAAGAAGGACGAAATCTTCTCAAGAATTTCCTCGTATCAGATGAAGTGCTTGCCAAAAAGAATGACGAGATTCTTGCAACGGCATAGCCTGCAAACAGTAGAATAGCTGTAATGGTATTTACGACCTCTTGGGACGACGGCTACAAACTCGATTTGCGCCTTGCGGATCTCTTAGATCAGTATGGCTGCAAAGGAACCTTCTACGTCTGCCCACGCAAGCAACATGAGCTTGAGATGATGACAAGCGCAGAGATAGCAAACCTTCGAGAACGACACGAAATAGGGGCACATACATTACGTCATCCTAAACTAACAGAAGTAAGCGCCGTAGAAGCCAAAGCAGAAATTGAAGAGAGTAAGGCATGGGTAGAACAAGTCACTGGAGCATCCTGCAAGATGTTTTGTTACCCCTACGGCTTTGTAAATGCAGAAGTTGAGCAAATCGTACGTGATGCAGGTTTTATTGGTGCGCGTACTACAGAGCGACTGCAACTCACTATTGCTAATCCATTTCTCATGCCAACCACCCTTCAAGTTGCCCCTTTTCCCAAGCGAAAAACATGGACAAGATGGTGGCATCCTCTAGATGCCTACGGCCCTCTACGAGTACAGCGCAAAAGGCTAAATCAAATCGGTATTAAGGGGCAGTGCTTAAAGTCTTGGCTGGAACTGGCCGTCTGCTTGTTCGATACAATTCATAAAAGCGAATCAACGAATCAACGAATCAACGTCTTTCACCTCTGGGGCCACAGTCACGAAATTGAAAAATATGATATGTGGGAACCACTTGAAAAATTCTTAGCGCATGTGCAAAAAGCAGAGGTTGAGTGTGTTGTAAATAGTCAAACTCTCTAAGAGTAGAACTGTTGTAGATCTCCCTGATTCTCCTTAAGCCACTCAAGCAGGTTGGCTATTCCTTTTGTCGTATCAAACTTTGGGCTCCAGCCAGTAGCCTGCATAAATTTACTATTATCAGAAACGAATATTGGCTGATCTCCTGGCCGCACTCCACCAAAAGAATATTCAACATTCATCTGTAAGTCATTTTTTAAGAAGTCTAAAAATTCTATCAGTGATAAGGTGTTATCCGACCCCCCACCCATGTTAAATACCTGTCCAGAGATCGTATCAATATTCTTGATACAAGAATCATATGCAGCAACCAAATCGTCCACATACAAAAGATCTCTTACCTGCTTTCCATTTCCATAAATTGTCACAGGGCGGTTAAAAAGTGTGGCGATCATAAACCATGCTACCCACCCTTGATCTTCTATACCCATTTGATGTGGGCCATAAATACAGGACTGTCGCAGTACAACGGTTTTCATATCATACAAACGACTGTAGTCACGTACGTATTGGTCTGCAGCGCCCTTACTACACCCATACGGTGAATGAAAATCAAGAAGCATGTCTTCTGTGACACCTCTAAGGCCATCTGCAAAACTGTATCTCCTTTCTCCCTCATCTACCCCAACACTTTCGAGCCCTCCATAGACTTTGTTTGTCGATGCATAGATCAAAGTAGGTTTTGCGGCTGATTGACGTATCGCTTCCAGTACATTGAATGTTCCGAATGCATTGATTTCAAAGTCTTCACGAGGATCTGTAACCGATGTAGTCACTGCAACTTGAGCTGCCAAGTGCAACACGACATCTGCGTCATTACACAGAAAGTTGAGCGTATCTTGATCTGTACGAATATCCCCTCTTACAACCTCTAATCCTGACTGATACTTACCTTCAAGAAATGCGAGGTTGATATCAGTTCCTTTACGGGAGAAATTATCAAAGATAGTCACTTCCCATCCCTGCCCAAGAAAATGATCAGCAGCATTCACGCCAATAAACCCTGCCCCGCCTGTAATAAGCATGTTAGACATGATGCTGACTGTAGAGATCTATAAACTGCTGCGCAATCGAGTTCCAGTCATTCTTTTTCGCATAAGCGAGTCCTGCCTGCCCCATCGTTGATGCAAGCTCAGGATTTTCAAGAAGCTTGAGTACGCGATCCGCAATTCCTTTGACGTCACCATCATCTGCAATTAACCCCGTCTCACCGTCAATCACTGCATCACGAATGCCTCCAGCATCAGTGGCAACAATAGGGCGGCCACAGGCACTTGCCTCTAGATACACAATTCCAAATCCTTCAAATTTTAAATCTAAGACTTTCGGCGTGTGCACATACACATCACACGCTTTAAAATACGCAACAAGCTCTTCTCCACTCTTGCGACCAACAAAATCTACAGCGCTGCGTACACCAAGTTCTGTAGCCAGATTCTCGAGGTTCTCTCTACTGTTTCCATCCCCAACAATCACATACACAGTATCGGGGTGTTTTTGCAGTACAGAAGGCAGTGCCTGTAATACAAGATCATGACCCTTGCGTCCCCACAATCCTCCAACAGTCAGCAATATCTTTTTTCCTTTGTAATGATTTTTGATTGATAGCACATCAACCTCTTTTTGAAATCGATCAAAGTGCACACCATTATGAATCACGGTTATTGGATACTGCACTCCTGCGTGCTCACAAATCTTTTGCTTGGTGTATTCACTTGGAACAGTAATAGCTGCTGCAGACGCATAACAACTTTTCAGAAATATCCTCTCTGGAAAATATGTAAGAGGTCGTACTCCATGTGTCCCCTGTGCCCCCATGATATAGGGCTTCTTATATTTTTTTGCACTACGCTTCGCAAGTAAGCAATACGGAAACGCAAAAAGACTATGCACTACGTCAAACTCCGCAACATCAATCGCCTTAAAATACCCACGAGCTTTCGGCTGGTAAATACGAAAGATATATTCTGGTAACACAAAGCGAATCTCGAATGGATAGTCAGTGCTATCTATTACCTTCTTCTCGGATAGAGGTAAAAATAATACAAATGACTGCCCGAGCCTGTGCAGCTGATCACAATATTCTTTCGTAATATTGCCGTAACCAGCTTTAGGATTGATAGTGGGTGATAAAATCGCAATATGCATGACCCATCTAGTGTACAGAAGACGACGGTTTCTGCTACGATTTTAGCATGAATGATCCATTTGACCTCAAAGGCAAAACAGCTCTTGTAGTAGGAGGAAGAGGGTTTCTCGGAAAGCGTTTTTCGCAAGTACTTGCCGATGCAGGTGCTCGTGTATTTTCTGCTGATTTACCGCAAATGTCTCTCGCAGCGCAGCAGGTACCAAATGGAACTTCCTCAAGTTTAACCCCGGTCTTGTCGGTGGACACTGCATTGGTGTCGATCCATATTATTTAGTTGAAAAGGCTAAGCAACTTGGAATGGAAACGCATGTCATCTCTGCAGGTCGTGCAGTAAACGACAGTATGGCACAAATGGTTGTCGATGAAGTGCTGGAGGCAATGGGCAAAGCTGGAAAGGTACTCGTCATGGGTCTTACCTTTAAGGAGGATGTCCCTGACACAAGAAACAGTCAGTCTTATGCAGTCATCAAGGCTCTACAAAATGCTGGATGTGAAGTCCTTGTAGACGACCCACAATCTTCAGACTCTCCAGTACCGCGTGGAACCCTATCAGACGGCCCATACGACGCCATTATACTGCTTGTGAAGCACAAGGAATACATGAGCATCTCTACAGAAGACATCATCAATGCAACTGCAGGAGAAGGGCTCATTTACGATATCAAACACATCCTCGACGAAGAAAAGGTGACAACGGCCGGAAGAAAGTATCTATCCCTGTAGCGTGAGGCCTGCTTCTTTGTAATCTGCTTTCATCATCATCTCTGCAAGTTCTGCGAGTGTTGTTTTTGCTTCCCAGCCGAGTTCATTTTTTGCTTTTGATGCATCACCAATCAGAAGATCTACCTCTGCAGGGCGGTAATATTCAGTATCGATAGCAACAATTGTTTTACCTGTATTTGTATCAATATATTTTTCATCTGTACCTTCACCCTCTCTTTCAAAGG
>JAQCIJ010000050.1 GCA_027592135.1 bacterium
CGATGAACTTTCTCTTTCCGATGTTACTCGGTTGCTTTTAAAGGCGTATGCAAAGGGTGATATTGATGTGAAGGTGGGGTGAGGGGAAATAACAATCCACTGGGTAAAGGATCTATAAAGGCAGAACTTGTCGTTCTGCCTTTTTTTAATTTTTATGGTATAATCCTCTGACTCCTTTCCTTCTTCGTGGATGACAGAATTCGACAGTGTGATTCTAGGATCTGCCTGTTTCTGTTCTGGATGGTGTCGGTTCTGAACTGCTTGAGATAATAGGTGTAC
Source organism: bacterium (assembly GCA_027592135.1). GTDB lineage: Bacteria > Patescibacteriota > Gracilibacteria > Peribacterales > Peribacteraceae > UBA2170. The sequence continues at coordinate 280 of JAQCIJ010000050.1, forward strand.
AGCTAATGGTGAAGCTGTAGGAAGTCGAAGTGGAGAATCTTTTAATTTGTAACTATTCTTACTTCTTAAAATCATGTAATTTTGCTATAATTTGGATACAAATGAAGAATTTTCGAAGAAACATTATTGGCCTCATGATCACTGCACTCGCAGTATTTACAGTGAGTGCCGGAGGGCATGGTGGTGTACTTGAGCATGACTCTGGTCTTACACATGACCATCTTGCAGCGACACATTCGGACGATACACAGTGTCATGCGGCAGTTGCTCAAGAGTTTTTTGCTCAGGCGAGTAACAATGTTCAAGTGATACTCAAAGATACGGTAAGAACGTATACCGTTACAGAAAGTTTATCTATCAGGAAGCCTATAGCAATTTCTCCTCGAGAGAAGGTCCCACTATTTGAGTTCGCAACAATACACACTACCACTCTAGCTCTCAGGGTTTAAGAGTACTTCGAGCGTATTAGGATTCTCCTATGCGTATTTTTCTATATTTTTTCTACCTATTTTTATGAAAAACACTTTTAAGACAACACTGGTACTCCTTACGGTATTGCTCACTGCATGCTCTTCTGCACCAACTCAAATGCAAGACATGATGGATGATCATCACAAAGGAGAAGAAAACGTTATGCCACACGGGCATGAAGACGAAGCTATGCAAGACATGATGGATGATCATCACAAAGGAGAAGAAAACATTGAGCCACATGGGCACGAAGTAGACTCCGCTCCAAAGCCTCCTTCAAGATCGAATACTGTTGATGATCACGATGACACAGGAACTGACCCCCATGGTCATTAATCCTTCCCCACCTCTATTATGAATACAGTATTAACCCTAAAGGCTCCTCAAATCCTTCTTTCGATTGCAGGTGTAGGTATTGCAGGATTTGTGATCATAAGCATGGTGAATAGTCCTGCTGAAAGTGATGGTGGACATGCACATAGCCCTGATGCTGGTGCTCATACTCATGGAGAACAGATCTCAGGAGGATCCGATTCTGCTTACCCAGTTGTCACTGTAGTCCAGCCACAGCAATCTGATGAATCTGATGCAGTTATAGAAGCTTCTGGTCAAGTGTTTGCTGCACAGCACGCAGACATTTATCCACGCAGAGAAGGTATTGTACAAAATCTGAGCGTTAACCTCGGTGATCGCGTTACGAAAGGGCAAGTTGTTGCATCGCTTCAACCCGATAAGGATCAAGCAGAGCTTGGTGCGGAACTTGCATTCAAGAAAAAGGAATTGGAAATCGCTCGGCAGAGATTGACTGTCTCATCTGAATCCAATGAAACCATCGCAGAAATCTCACTTGATGCTGGAGAAAAAAATAAAGCAGCACGGGTACAGAAGATTGATGCAGAAATACAATCGTTTACGATTGCAGCTAAGCAGGCAGAGTCTTCTATTTACAATGCTGCCTATGACCTTATAGAAGCTGCGACAATCCTCATGTATACACAAACGGATGCCATTAGTCGTTTTAACGACTACGGACCGTACGATTATTATCGTCGTAGAGATATCTTCTATCCAAAAGATGATGAGGCAAAAGTTGTAGAGCAAAAACTGCTTGCCTTGTATCGTGCTCTGCAAGAAGACACCTATAAGCAAAAGCCGTTGGAGCTTGTTACTCTTGCGATGGATACCGCATCAGATGTTCGTGGACTTACTGCTAATGCCTCAAAGAATGCAGACTACTCTGATGAAAATACCAACCAACGTGGTGAAATCTCCGCAGTGGTTGATCATCTTGCAGATCTCTCGAAAGAGCTGGTTACGAGTACGAGTGGATTGAGTGTGCTAAAAGCAGAAAAGCAAAGTATCGTAGCGGAAAGCACACAAGATATTCTCAAAATTAAAGGTGAAGGCCGAGAATCAGGATTTGATATTGCACTTCTCGAAGCTGAAGTAGAGCGTATACAAAATCAAATGGGTGCTGCTCGTACTATTTATGCTCCGTTCAGTGGTGTTATTACTAAACGCCATATTAGTATTGGCGACAGTGTCGATCTGGATAAACCGCTATTTACACTTGTTGATAATGAAAATATGTTTGTGCGCTTCAATGTGACAGAGACAGATTTGCCATTCATAGAAGAAGGAACAGTGATCACTTTTGCACCAACATCAGCTCCGTCTCATCTGCATCGTGCAATTATTGCTCGTATAGCGCAATCTATAGATCCAGAAACTCGAAGCATTCTTATTGAGGCGGATCTAGAGCCAGAAGATGAGGATGGTCATGCTCTATCTCAAATGACTGTACGAACCTATATTCCTTTGTCACATGACCTCGAGTTGTTTTCAGTGCCAGAACAAGCACTAGAACTCAGTGGTTCTTCAAACCGTTTATGGATTGTGAATGAAGACGTCGAAGCAGAAACACGAACCGTAAAGGTTCAGTACATCCATAACGGAAATGCATATATTCAAGAAGGTCTTACTGGCGAAGAATGGATCATTATCTCTTCTCCAGTAGACATGAAGGAAGGGCTGGAAATTGATACCACCACTGCATCATGAGAATATTTGACCTTATAGTTCGTGCGGTACTAAAAAACCGCATTACGGTACTCACTATTTCTGCACTTATCTTTGTGTATGGGTCGTACATCACGATCAATTCACCTGTAGACATTCTTCCAGATCTTAACCGTCCAACCGTAACGATCTTTGCAGAGGCAGAAGGACTAGCTGCAGAAGAGGTAGAGACGTTGGTATCTTTTCCCATTGAATCCGTTATGAACGGAGCAAATGGTGTCGAACGTGTTCGATCAATTTCTTCTCCTGGTCTTTCTCTCGTATTTGTAGAATTTGATTGGAAACAAGATATTTATAGAGCACGTCAGATTGTTTCTGAGAAACTGAATGCTGTCAGTGTCCCCGAAGGAGTAAAAACCACTCTTGGGCCGATCTCTTCTATTATGGGAGAAGTCCAGCTGGTAGGCCTTTCAAGTCCTACAGGAGAAGTTTCTGCTGGTGAACTTCGCTCACTTGCAGATTGGACTGTTCGTCCTAAGCTCCTCACCGTTCGTGGGGTTGCATCTGTAACAGCAATTGGAGGAGATATTGATCAGTATCAAATACAAGTAGACCCCGTAAAGCTCAGTAATATTGGTATGACCATTTCTGAGCTAGAAGAGAAACTAGAAAGCCTTACAGAAAATAAAAGTGGAGGTTTTGCATCTACGGATACTACCGAATATCCCATTCGTATTATTGGAAGAACAACTGACCTCAACGTTTTGGGAAACACTGTCATCGCCAAGCATGAGGGAACGCTGATGTATCTTCGTGACATAGCAACTATTGATAAAGCGTCGCAAATCGCTCCGCGAGGTGATGCAAGTATTAACGCAAACCCAGGTGTAATATTAAGCATTACAAAACAACCGGGTATTAATACATTGTCTCTTACAAAAGAGATAGATGCAGCACTTGCTGACGTACAAGCTACACTCGGAAGTAACATCGAACTGCATACGAGTCTCTTTCGACAGGAGAAGTTTATTCGCAATGGAATAAATAACGTTGTAGGTGCCACACGCGATGCTGCAATCCTCGTAGTGATTGTTCTGATTCTTTTCCTTGGTAATGCTCGTGCTATTGGTATCACACTCACTGCCTTACCACTTTCTTTTGTCGTTGCTATTCTTATTTTGCGATACTTTGGTATCGCTATTAATGTGATGACTCTTGGAGGACTAGCAGTTGCTATCGGAGAGCTAACAGATGATGCAGTTGTTGGTGTAGAGAATGCTGCTCGGTGGCTTAAAGAGAACAAACTCAAGAAAAATCCTCTGTCAAATTTTGAAGTGATCATTCGTGCAAGTAGCGAGGTACGCGGATCTATTATTTTCTCAACTGTTCTTGTTGTTCTCGTCTTTATGCCACTATTTGCTCTTGGTGGAATAGAAGGACGCCTTCTTGCACCACTCGGTATGGCGTACATCGTAGCCCTTATTGCCTCGACTATCGTAGCAATGACCGTAACAACCGTTCTGTCTTATTACCTTCTTCCAAATTCAAAGCTGATTCAAGAGGGATTTGAAACACGATTTCTTAAAGCTATTAAAGCAAAGGCAGAGCCTCTTATTCGTTACAGTATCCATAACCCGAAAGTAGGACTGATGATTGTCATTGGTTCTATCTTCCTCACACTCATACTTGCTCTCCAAGCTGGTAAAGAGTTCTTACCGCCGTTTAACGAGGGAACGCTTACTATCGGAGTAGCACTACCTCCAGGACACTCTCTAGAAAATAGTAATACCCTCGGGACTCAAATAGAAAATGCTCTTCTTGGAATTGAAGGGGTAACATCTGTTGCAAGGAGAAC
>JAQCIJ010000051.1 GCA_027592135.1 bacterium
TGGGTCAATCTGCACATGCTCTTTCCATTTACTCCATAGAGAAAAGAAGAGAAACCCTATACACCCTACACTCAGTCCGACTGAGAGCGTTTGGATAATTAGTGTAAGAGATTCTTTTTTAAGCAGCATCATGTACGCATCTGCAACAGATTCTGGCACAGTGCCGCTAAGTACTATTGCTAAGAAAATACTGACGAGCACTGCACCGACAACGTCATTAATTGCACTCTCGCTAATCGCGATATGTTTTACACGAGGTTTTATAAAAAAAAGCGTTCCGAAACTTGGGATAATTGCCGCAGGGTCTGTTGATGCAATTGCTGCTCCCAAGAGAACAATCGCCGGTAATGGCAGAACAATGTTCATCCATGAAGCGAGTGCAGAGAGCACTAAGGAGAATAAGAATGCATTGATGATAGTACCGATAAGTGCCAGAGAAAGTATCGGCCCGATAGACTGCTTAAATTGCTGAAAGGGTGTTTCGATTCCTCCTCCAAATAAAATAAGTACCGCTCCTGTGGTAATGAGCATAGAAAGAAGTGCAGTGTGATTCGTTACATGAGCAAACACATCGCGAGCAGCCATGCCTACGAAGATCGCCAAAACAAATGATGGGATCACGGTCGGTTTAGCGAGTTCATAGGCTAGATACCCTAAGGCAAATATCAGTGTGATACTGGTGAGGAAAAAGAGCATCTGGGATTCCCCCTGAAACTCCGAAATCACGCTATCCATCCCTATGGCAAATACAGGTGATAAAAACCATATACCAGTGACGACTATTGCCATTAGTAGGTAATTACGCACGTGTGTGGCGATCTCGTTTATCGGCATGATTGCGGCAGTATTCTCTTATGTTAAGGATTTGGCAAGCTATAGCCAAAATTTCTTTGCTTGTCAAAGATAGACTGATGCTCAGACTCAAACACTCTATAAAATTTTGCATAATTTTTGTTGGCACTCATTAATTAAGAGTGCTAAAATCCGTTGTCCATGTATTCAGATATCGAATACTGTTACATTTTTACCAACTATACCTTATGAAAGACCTACCAAAACTCTCTGTAAAACTAGAACCTTCGGCAGGGCACGTTGCCGTTATTCCTGATACCCGTGACGATGTCACCGCTTCTGGAATTATCATCCCTGATACAGCATCTGATAAGAAGTCTTCTATAGGAACTGTCTATGCAGTAGGAAAAGGTAAAGATAAAGACGGTATCGATGCTTCTGTCTACAATATCGGAGACCGTGTTGTCTACGGACAGTACGCAGGAGAAGAGATCGAACTTAAGGACCAAGATGGTAAAAATGTCGAGGTGAAGTTCCTCTCTGCAGATTCTATTCGATCAAAAATTTCGTAACCACTGCGGGTCGAAGACCTTCGCTAGCCCCAAACTACTAACTACTAATCCCTAACCCCTCATTATAATGGCTAAACAAATTATTTTCGGAAAAGACGCTCGAGATCAAATTCTCAAAGGTGTAGAAATACTCACAAAAGCAGTAGCTGCAACTATGGGACCTAAAGGTCGCAATGTCCTTATAGAGAAAAGTTACGGCGGACCAACAGTTACCAAAGATGGTGTGACTGTGGCAAAAGAAATTGAACTGGAAGATCCGTTCGAGAACATGGGTGCACAACTCGTAAAAGAAGCTGCAACCAAGACCAACGAAGCGGCTGGAGACGGAACAACAACTGCAACTGTTCTTGCACACGCAATAATGACAGAAGGCCTTAAGCACGTAAAAAGTGGTGCAAATGCTATCTCTATTAAGCGTGGTATCGACAAGGCTGTAGTCGCTGTTGTCGATGAGCTCGAAAATATGAAGAAGGATGTGGATAGCAAAGAAGAGTACAAAGCGGTAGCTACTATCTCTGCTCAAGACGAGGAGATTGGAGACGTTATTGCCGAAGTTATCGATCAAGTTGGAAATAATGGTGTTGTCACTGTCGACAAAGGGCAAACCTTTGGTATCGAGAAAGAGTACGTAGAAGGAATGCAGTTTGATAATGGATACATTAGCCCGTACTTCGTTACAGATACTTCTCGAATGGAATCTGTATTCGAAAATCCTGCTGTACTTATTACTGATAAAAAGATCGGATCTATCCAAGAGATTCTTCCGCTACTCGAAAAGCTTGCACAGAGTGGTAAGAAGGAGATTGTGATCATCTGTGAGAACATGGAAGGAGAAGCACTTGCAACTCTTGTTGTAAACAAACTCCGTGGTACATTCTCTGCCCTTGCTATCAAGGCTCCTGCGTTTGGAGACCGTCGCAAATCTATCCTTGCAGATATCGCAGCTCTTACTGGTGGTCGTGTGATCTCCGAAGAAGTAGGTCTTAAGCTTGAGAATGCAGACATTGCAGACTTAGGTGCTTGTGACCGTGTTATCTGCACAAAGGACAACACGACCGTTGTTGGAGGTGCTGGTAAGAAAGAAGATGTAGAGCTTCGTATTAATCAAATTAAAAACGAGATCGAAAGCACGAAGAGTGACTTCGACAAAGAAAAACTCATGGAGCGCCTCGCAAAACTTACTGGTGGTGTCGCTGTTATTAAAGTAGGAGCTGCTACAGAAGTAGAACAGAAAGAGAAGCAGCACCGTGTCGAAGATGCACTTGCTGCAACACGCGCTGCTGCAGAAGAAGGAATCCTCCCAGGTGGGGGAACTGCTCTTGTACGTTCTCTCTCTGCACTCGATGACATTAAGACTTCGAATGCTGATGAAGCTGTGGGTGTAGAAATCATCAAAGGTGCACTTGTTGCTCCTCTTCGTCATATAGCAAACAATGCCGGTGTCGATGGTGATGTTGTTATCGCAAATGTTCGCAAGGCAAAAGGGAACGAAGGATACAATGCACTAACAGACACGTACGAAGATCTTGTAAAAGCTATGATTATTGATCCTAAAAAAGTAACCCGGTCTGCATTAGAGTTTGCAGCCTCTGTTGCTTCTATGTTCTTAACACTCGAAGCCGCTATTGCTGAGATCCCAAAAGAAGAAGATCCTGCTGCAGCAGCTGCAGCCATGAGAGGAATGGGTGGTATGGGAGGGATGATGTAGGCAAAGAAGAAATGAAGCAATGTTGAAATGTGGAAAAAGGATAGTGGAAAAAGACAACGAATTAGGACGTTAATAGCGTCCTTTTTTATATATCCGTGTATTGACATATATTAATTAATAAGTATAATGCCGCGGTCCCGTTTGTAGGACTTCTGTTTAAGTGTCTGCATCTATAAAGGAATCTATAATGCAGAAGCGTCAGTTCATTGTAAATTTTACACTGAAAAAGCCATGTGAGGATGAAACGTTAATCCTCCAAGGTTGCAAGCTAGCCATCGCGGCTGGCTTCCAACCATGGCAAGCAGAATTTGTTGGGCAAAAAGTGTTTTTTGCCACGACAGAAATGGGCAACGTTCAAGCAGGAGTCTCCATAACGAGACTCCAGAGGCAGGAAAACCGAGTGTCCGATGTGACACTCACACCCGCCTGATTGGCAGCCTTAGGCTGCCGATCACATTCCAAACCGGTGTCGCACTCTCGCGATGCCGGTTTATTTTCGTAGTGGACCTAGTTCCATCAGGCGAGAAGGAACAACTTTCCACTTGGTTAGTGGTACGTTAATAAAGATGATTCCAAAGACGATCAAACTGATACTAATCATATGATAGGTTTCTAATGTTTCACCAAGCAGGACGCTTGCCAACATAAGAGCTATTACACGACCAAAAGCAGAGATGATTCCTGCATCTGTTGCTTTAGTCTTTTTAAGTGCACGGAAAAAGAGGAAAAATGGCAACAAGAATGTGAGTATAGGCATAGCCAAAACAGACCACACGTTTTGTGGCATGTTTAAGAAGCTTAATCCCTTATCATCTGACAGATATAACCACAGTCCTACGAGAACAAGACTGATCATGGTTTTTACAAATACCACAGAGTCTAAGTGTCTATGCTTTACATATTTCTTGTGGACGATTGTAGAAAATGCACTACAAACAGAAGAGCCTATCAAAAGCATCGCACCCGTAGAAAGGGTAAACGCAGAAATATCTGCCCAAAGGGCTGCAACCATTCCAGTTAAAATACATACTCCACCAAAGACCATTTGCTTATTCATGCGTTCTCCAAGCATAAGGACAGCAAAGATCACCACAAGAAACGGAACAAGGCTGGTAAGCAAAATAGATTCAGAGGCCGTCACCATGCTGAGTGCTGTAAAAAACATTACGGGACCAATAGTTCCTCCTATGATTGCATCGATGATCGTTCCTTTGTAATCATGCTTTGTCATTCCCCATCTCGTCCCTCGTTCGATAGAAACCATCTCGTGTGTCAGTAGTACGACAGCCATGACAAGTAGTGCAACAAAGTAGAGCTGCACGGGAGTCCATCCTTCTAAATACATTACCTTGGTAAGTATTGGTTTCATATTCGAAAGCACGACAGCAGCAAGCAAGCTTGCGAGTCGCATTTTTTTATCCAAATCTGATGAGAGGATGGCCATGGTATGCTAGTGTAGCATAATCCACTATCCTTACTACCTCTACAATGAACTCTCAACTCAAACAAACTTTACCTGCTCTCGCTGTTGTAGCTCTTATTAT
>JAQCIJ010000015.1 GCA_027592135.1 bacterium
TATACATTGGCCATCTTTACAGCCATTTTCACATCGCATCGTAGAACACTGATCTTCTGGAGGTTGTGATTCACAAATCAGTTTTCCACAGTTTACCTGGCAACCTTGGTCGTTTGTTTTGTATGGCGGAACATACTGGCATCCAGGTGGAGCTTCGCTACACAAGATAGAAGGGCAAATAGGCGTGCACGGATCTACAAAGTAATTGATAGGGTGACCATCAGCAGTGCAACGAGGGGGCTGGTTTCCATTGGAATCTTTGCAGTCATATGGTTGGCACCGACCGTCATCTCTATCATCGTTCTTGCAATCACGTTCGCACATCATTGTGCATTCACAGTTACCAAATGGAACACCTGACTCATCTATGGCACAGGAAGGACACAGTATCTGATCCTCTCCTTGTTCACAGATTCCATTTCCACAAAGCCCGCCTACTTGTTGAGCTAAAAGATCTGCCTGCCAGTTTCCTGCATAAATCGCGACAACTACCGCAGTAATCGTTCCAATAAATAGTAATGCCTGATTGTTAACGGGTTCGTGATCCAACAGTACAATAGTGTACCACTGGTGTTAGCTCTGGCGAAAGAGCAGATGAAATGGAAGAGGTTGCACAAAATCTTCTCCTGCACATGCAGGAGCATCTTCTGCATACCGCACACCTAGATACTCTTTTGCAACATCTGTAAGATTGGTTTTCTCAAGATCATCAAGCAGGATAAGAGGTGCATCTTGCAGGGCACGAATATGTGCCTTTTGATACATCGGACTTGCTCCAAGAAAACGACTGTAGTGCACAAACACTGGCCCGTAAGGACTATGCGTAGTGTACGCGTATGGCCCGCCCTCTCGCACAATCATTTGTAAGTATCGATCCCATCCACAGCGATCCATAACAATATCGATAACCAACGCTGTGTTTTTCATCTCTTCTTCTTTTTTCTCCCATAATGCATACTGTGATGCGAACGAAAGTTGTGTACTCGTAAACGCTGTAGCAATCATCAAGAGGGCAACAGGCCACATAAATAACTTTTGCTGAATACACACCCACCACAACACGACATATACAGGTACAGCAAAGATAAAGTGATGACCATAAAAGTCTCCGCCTATGGCAATAGCGATGAACATGAGATACGAACCAACGAACCAACGAACCAACGAGTGACTTCTAAGTGACGTATAGCCAACATAAATCCACAACATCAAAACCCCCATAGCAAACCACCAACTGTACGCTCCTATATTGATAAACGTACGCCACACTTCTAGTGCTCGAAGAAATGTACTCCCACCATGTTGATGCACATGAAACCCAAACATATGCGGCAAATACACTTGAAAAAACGGTACCGCAAGTCCGAACATTAGTAACGCAATAAGCCCGAGTGCTGCTGCAACAAAGAACGGATAGATGAACGACGTGAGGAGATCTTTTTGTAATAAAATCACCCCAGCAAGAATAATCAGAAGAAAGGGCTCTTTGAATCCAACCGAAAAAAGCATCAAGAGGGCAAGGGCAAAGATACCCTTCAATCTTTTTCCACTTGCGATGATGGCCAAAGCCATCATAGCGAAAAATGCACCATAACTTTCAGGAAGTCCGAGCCCTGCTTGATTGGCGGTGTATAAGGACAAAAGTAACCCAAAGAGAATGGTTGTGAGGCTAATGATTTTTCGCTGAGCAGCAGGTCGATCTTCAACGAGAGAAAGAACCGGAATCAATACAAGTACGGGGATCCCGAGTAAGACAATCGCCTGCAAAAGCTTGACCAAAAACTGTGATCCAAAAAGTTTAAGCGACAGTGCATGCAACAAAAATATTCCTGGTGGTTTTGTTTCAAACAAATCAGCATACGGCTGTAGGCCATTAAGCATCCCCCGCCCTACTGTCTGGAATATCTGTGCATCAATGTGCAACACTCCAGAAGATACCTCGTACCACGCACGAGAAATAAGGCCAGCAGCTGCAACGAGTATCGCAGCAACTAGGAGAAACAAGCCGAGTTTATGAAGCTGTTTTGGATTCACGAAAAGAGTGTAGCGCATACGATAAAAAACCGCCGCCCCTTTCCTAAGGGGGTGGCGGTGTAAGGTCTTTTGACATCAAGCAGCTACAGCTTCATCCGCAACAGCTTAGCAGTGAGTACTGCAAGTCCTGCAGCTCCGAAGCTTAGCAAAGCACCCATTTTTACCTGATCCTGGATGGGACCGGGTTCAACGAATGCTGCAGCTGCAACGAACAAAGCAACCGTAAAGCCGAGACCTGCAATCACCCCAACGATCACAAGATGCTTGTGGGTCATCCCATCAGGCAACTTGAGTCCGAAGCACTTCTCACCAAGTAGTGCCATCCCAACAATGCCAAGGGGCTTTCCAATCAGAAGACTGGAAAGAACAATCCATGTCCCCGCACCAACACTCGACATCACAACACCTGCATTCATCAGACCAAACAGTCCGAGGATAAGTTCAACTGGCTTCTTCCACCAGTGTTCGAACTCGTTGAGGGTATCGTGACGACCAAGTTCCTCCTTTGCAAAGATACCGAGGTCCGTCTTTGCATGAGGAAGGAATGGAATGATGGGGCACAATCCAAGAGCGGCATGTATACCAGTCTCGTAGAAACTGTACCAACACATGACCCCCGGAATCGCGATGTACCACCAGAAACTTTGAAGACTGAAGGCTTTGTGGAAAACATATGCCGTAAGCATAGAAGACATTGTAAGTAACAACCACAGTGGTTGAAGTGGCTTCTGTGGATACCCTACGGCAAGAATCCCGAGTCCTCCTGCATCATCCAAAATTGCCAGAGTAAGAAGGAAGGTAATGGCAACGTGCTTCGGATCCTTGAAGATGATCTTGCCAATCATATACGAGAACGCAATGTCCGTCGCACAGGGAACAGCCCATCCCCGAGAGAAGTCGTCCCACATGCCAAGCATTGCTACAAGGCACAAATACATCCCCGCAGGTCCTGCCATACCACCGACCGTCGCCATTGCAGGGAGCGGCCATTTCTTGCGGCCATGCAAGGCACCTCCTGGAAGCAATGACTCGAAGACTTCCTTCATTGCGATTGCAAAGAAGAACGCCATCAACACATCGTTAACCAGAAAGTGCAGGTCGATGCCATGATGCCCTTCACCATGCCCACCGATTAAAGGAATGTGTACGAAATCATTATAGGAATGGGCATCTGTATTTGCCCACACAAGCGCCACGAGCGCCCCGACGATCAAGAACGCCGAGTTCTCGAGCAAAAACGTGATCGCTCCATTTTTCTTCACTGCGCTGTTCGTCATTTCTGCTTCTCCTGAGTTTGAGGGTTCGGTCGCTTATGCGACACTGTACCGAATTGTCAAAGACCAATCTTCCTTTAGCTACAGCCAAAAGAAGACCTTTAAATACCATGTTTAGAGCTAAATTACAAGCCTCTAAGACCCCACTTTTACCACTTCACCGATCGGCAAATCTTTGGCTGTTTTGGCGAATTCTGGGTCTATAGACAGTCTACTCTCCTCTGGAAGCACTTGGCCCTGATACTTGCTAAACGGCTTACTGTAATACGGCGTTTCCGCAGGGCTGCTCATCTGCTCGAAGGCGATCTGACAAACACGCATACCCGGATACAGAGCCACAGGAAGACGGTTTAAGTTGCTGATTTCCAGTGTAATAGTTCCAGAGAACCCTGGGTCGATGAACCCTGCTGTTGAGTGCACGATGATTCCTAAACGACCGAGTGAACTGCGTCCTTCTACTCGTGCAACAAGATCATCAGGCAAGCTTATAGATTCTTGTGTAACGCCCAGAACAAACTCCCCTGGCTGCACGATAAACGACTCTCCGTCTGGGACAGTAATCGTCCGCATGTTTCCCACAAAAGACTCTGGAGTCATGGGGTCAAGCACGGCAAACTTACTGTGCTCGTAGAGCTTGAAGGTATTTCCGAGACGGAAATCCATAGAGGACGCGTGAATGTGCGTAAAGAGTTCTTCTTGGTTGGTTTGGACTTTTACGCGACCATCAACGATAGCCTGGCGAATGTCTTTATCGGAAAGAATCATGGATGCAGTGAGTAGTTCGTAGGAAGTGGATAGTAACACAAAATCCACAGAATCCAATTGCGGTTTTTAATCCCACACCTACAATTGATCGGCATGCCAGATCTCGATTACCATTCTGTAGCAGAACCGGCTTATGGAGAAGAGAGTACAAAGGCTGCATCATCAGATCAGTATCAAGCGATGCGTCGCCAATACGATCAATATTTTCATGTTACCCATGATGAACTTGGTCTTGCTTCTACTGCGCAAACAGAGCCACTAAAAAAATGGATCGACAGTATTGCTCCATCAGATACAGAAAAAATTCAAGAAGCTGATAAAAGGTTCCAACTGGATTACTCCAAAAAGATGGAGGCAGCTTTAGATTTGTATCACGACGATTTTCTCCCTCCACTGCAACGTGCTGTTTCTGCTGGGGTCATTTCGGGGGGGTCGTTTAAAGAATGGATTACATGGGTAAAAGACAAAGGTAGAGACTATAAAGAAAAGGAGTTATCCATTGTCCGAGTACTTCCCGACTATCTCGAAAAACGATATGCACTTGCAGCAAAGAAAGATGGCATCCTTCGTGATGCACGGTTTGCAGCACTCGAGAATTCCACTGACCCATCCCTAAAAAGCTTGGCAGCTAAACTCTCTGATCCAAGCTATTTCCAAGACTCACTCGAATTTGAAGGACGAAAAAAACTGATCGTAGAAGTGCTCAATGCACTACCCATTGCAGAGTCTCAGAAAGTACTCTTTGCAGGATTTGAAGCAAACCTTGATGCCGCAGTAAAAGAAGAACTTATTTCCGCAGGGTCGAAAAAGAAATGGATAGCACGGTTTAATGATCCATCAGTGACACCGAAAGCAAAGGAATACTTCGTAAAGTCTCAATTCCCCTCGTATGTCACTGCGTGGAAAAAGGTACACACAGAACGAAGGACTATTCTTAAGGATCCAATCTTTGCAAAGCTCACCGATAAGGACTTTAAAAAGCTCAGCAACTTTAAAGACGATGCCGCATTCCTTGGACTGCACTTTGATATAAAGGAAGGAATGGTAGGAGAAGCTCGTGCTGCAATAAAGGCAAACAAAGAACACAAGCTACTACTTCATAGGGAAACAAAGAGTGCCTTGCAGGCAGCTGCTGCTGCTGGATACATCAGTAGTAATAAAATTGGAGCCTGGACAGAGCACGTTCTTAACGGAGAGCGCACACTCGATGAAATGAAAGCCTATATGAAAGACTGGGGAAACGTACGCCACCGCTATGATTCCGTAGAGCTAAAGATGCTTAAGGGTCGTGTGCCGCAAGGATTGCAGAGGCTTTCTGAAGAAAAGTTCTTAGGCCTGAGCTACCAACAGCGGCTCAGTTATGTAAACGAAGCAGAGCGTCGATTGCATAGCGAAGTAAGTGACCCTAAGAATACACCGATCCAAGATGCAAAAGGAAAAGTGCGTCATGCATTAGATCTCGAAAACTGGGATGAGGCGCAGTACTTCTTAGGACTCGCCTGGCCACTGGCTCGAACTATTGAAGATACGGCAGAACTTCAGTCTATGCAAAAACACCTCAAAGCATTTAGCAGAAAGAGTGACGTTGAACTCAATCAAGAAAATAAGAACCAAGATGTAGCATGGGCTCGCGCAGAAATAGATGCAGTGATGGAGCAGCTGCCACCGTCGTATCAAAAGATGTACACCAAAGCTCTGGGATATGGTGCAGCATGCCTACAATGTGTCACTACCTGTGTCTACAACCGTACGTGGTGCGAAGAACGCGGATATTTAGATGAAGGACTGGAAGATAGACTGCGCACTCAATCCATCAGCGAAACAGAGCACCGACTCAGTCACATAGGAGGAGGGCACAGTGATGGATATGAAAATAATTTTGTCGACGGATTTAACCAGCCTTCCATTCGTCCAAAAGGTATTGGACCGCAAAATGTCTTCTCCAGCGGGAGTGGCTCTGACGCCTTCGTGGAACAGGCAAATGCGAATAAAAACACGTGGTCATTCTGGTACTGGACAAACTATATTGATAAAGATGTTTCCTCAGGGAAAAACGCCTATGTGGCTTACGCGCTGAATCACAAGATAAAACGTGCAGCACGTGTGCTCGATAAACATGGTAAGACCTATAGCCCTTCAGTCGGACCGCTTTCTTCCTTGAATTAGAGCCCACTGTCAGTATAGTACTGATACTTTCTCCTCATTTACCTATGAAAATACGTTCAATCGCCCTTATAGCACCTCTTCTCCTGGTTGCTTGCAACAATGGAGGTACGAATGCTCAAAGCAGAGAATCTCTACTAAAAAACCCACTGTACTTAGAACTCTATTCAGAACAATTAGTCGATGCTATGGTAAATTTGGAGGTATACGGGGATCCTCTTATTGAGGACGAAGGAAAAAAGAAGATCGCAGATACAACAAAGAAATACTGGCTAGAGGAAGCAAAAAAATCCCGTAAAGCACAGCGTCAGAGCTCTAAAGGAAACTTCATTACCATGAAAGAGTATGTCACTGGAGAAGTAATATTTACCAAAGATGGAAGTGCTGTGCACTTTGGTCCTAGCTTTATTACAACTCCCGGTCCTGTATTACATGCATTTATCACTACCGCTGTAGACCCTCGTGACGTCGAATTTCCTGATGTCTCTGCTGTAGATCTTGGAGAAATTACCGTGCCCTATGGAGCACAGAGTTTCTATCCAGAACAAAAGATTGCAGACGCTCTACAATACAGAACAGTAGTGATCTGGGATACAGCGCTTGAACGTCTTTACGGATTTGCTCAGATTTCTCCGTTGTACTAGAGACATCACATCGTGATGTCTTTATTACAGCCGCATCTTCGTTCCCTCTAACGCTTTATCGATAGCTTCGCTTAGCGTATCAAATCCCGTTTCGACGCGTTCTCCGTTTACAAAGAACGAAGGCGTTCCATTTACTTCTCTGTCGCGTCCTTCTTTGTAATCTGCGAGAACGGTATCGCGCTTACTGTGAGACTTCCAACAGCGCTCAGCTTTATTTACATCAAGACCAATTTCTTCTGCCCATGTCACAATGGATTCAAGACTAAGATCTGCCTGATTGGTAAAGGCAATCTCAACATACTCCCAGAACTTCCCTTGATCTGCAGCACACTCACTCATTTCTGACGCATCAAGTGCAAATCGGTGGATAGAACGTAATGGGAAGTGATGATGTTCGAAGCGAATATCTTTTCCATATTTCTCAAGTAATGGTTCTACAATACGGCTATGAGCAGCGGAACATGCAGGGCATTGTAGGTCAGCAAATTCTTCGACAAGCACAGAAGCGTTTGGATTTCCTTTTGGTTGTCTAGATGAAACTTCGGTCTCACCGCAAGCAGTAAGAAATACTGTAAGGGCGAAAAGTGGGAGGAGTGTTTTCATAGTAGATAGAGAATAGAGGAGGAAGAAAGAAAGCATATTCTATACACCACACATCGCACAAGCTATACTTCTTCTCCAAATGTCACTCTACCGCAAGTATCGCCCAAAAATCTTTGCTGATGTCTATGGACAAGAGCACATCATTAGCACGTTAGAAAATGCGACTAATGGTGACAAGCTTGCGCATGCGTATCTTTTTGCAGGAAGTCGTGGAACAGGAAAAACATCTGTTGCTCGTATTTTGGCTAAAATTATTATGACCAAAAATATCGAAGATGCAGCAATCAAAAAGCAGATCGAAAGTGCCGTGGACGAGGGGAATCTTGTAGACCTCTTAGAGATTGACGCAGCAAGTAACCGCGGTATCGACGATGTCCGAGACATTATCGAAAAGATTCAATTCTCCCCTGTCGTAGCTTCTGCAAAAGTATACATCATCGATGAGGTACATATGCTGACCAAAGAAGCGTTCAATGCACTGCTAAAAACGCTCGAAGAACCACCACGCTACGCGTACTTTATCCTGGCAACAACCGAACTCAATAAAATTCCCGTAACAGTACAATCACGCTGTCAGTGTTTTCCATTTCGCCACATCCGAGAAGAAGACATTGTACGCAGATTGCAATACATAGCCGATCAGGAACACATAAAAATAGAGCGAGAAGCGTTGCGTTCTATAGCACACGTTAGTGAAGGAGGAATGCGAGATGCGATTTCTTTACTCGATCAAATGCGCTCTCTCGAAAACATTACACTCGATGATGTTGCGCAGCGAACCGGTGTTACTGGGCAGGCTTTTGTCGAAGATGTCATTACTGCCCTGCACCAAAAAGATCGTAATGCCCTATTAAAAAGTATCGCAAAGGTTGAAGAAGCCGGTGTGCCACTCGATGTCTTTGCACGGCAAATGCTTCGCCTTGTACGAAATACAATCCATACTGCTGTCAAAGAAAAACAACCTACCAATGACCTCATATCTCTACAAGGCTCTCTACTAGATGCAATACGTGATATTCGCATCAGTCCAGTGCCTGGTCTCGTGTTAGAAGCTGCTTTGCTTTCTCTCTGTGAGGAATCTGGAAGTGCAACTGCACCTATGCCAAAAATCGTTGTACCGAAAAATGAGGTGACAGAAGTGACAGAAGTAATAGAGGTATCAGAAGGTGCAGAGGTGATAAAAGATGCTCTGATTCAAGCTCCAGACCTAACGATTGAAAGTGTGCAGAAGTCCTGGCCAAATATTGTAAATCAAGCTTCTCCTGCTTCTGTAAAAATGTCTTTGAAAAATGGTCGTGTTACACAGTTTGATGGCACAAAAATTATTCTAACATTCTCTTCGGCATTCCACAGAGATAAAATCCGTGAGACAGAATCCAGCCGATCAGTAGAAGAGATTTTAGAGAAAATATTTAAAGCACAACTACGACTGGAGTGTGAATTGGAAAATGGAACGAGTACCAACGAAGCCCCATCTACTGTTGTATCAGAAGACATGGTCAACATGGCAGATGCAGCAGCGGAGATTTTTTAGAGGTTAATTGCACCCTAGCTACAAACTACTAATCCCTAGTCCCAATATGCATCTCTCTGAACAAAAACAAATTCTCCGGCAAGAAATACAAAAAAGAATAAATGATATGACCCCAGAAGCGAGGCGTGCAGAAGGAAGAACACTATCGAGAGTAGTCCTCGAAAAGATTCCAGAAGGCTCAACGATCTGTGCATACTTCCCTCTTAAATCCGAAGTAGACATTCAGTTGCTTCTTCAGGCAATGCTCAAACGCGGAGACACCGTATATCTTCCAGTCTTTGCAGGACCCGATAAAAAAATGATCTACCGCAAGGCACAAAATCTTACAGACCTTCCGCCAGGAGAATTTACGATTCCCGAACCACCAAAAAGCGCTGCAGAACTTGGAGACCAAGAAGTAGATATCGTACTGGTTCCTGGTAGAGCTTTTGACCGCAACGGCAATAGACTCGGCAGAGGATCTGGTGGATACGACACATGGCTACAGTGGTACAAAAATCATCATCCAAATACACCTCTCTGGGGAACATGCCTACAATGTCAGCTCATGAACGACGTACCTGTGGAGATCCATGATGTACCCATGGACGAAGTGATTACTGCACAAGAACTCATTAAAAAAGTGGAAAGTAAAAAGTGAAAAGTTTAAAGTTATACCGTAACTCGTAACTCTCAACTTCTATGACCTATCTCCCAGCCCTTAAAGACACCGACCCCGTTATCCGTGACCTCATCATCGCCGAAGAAAAACGTGAGTGGGATAAAATGCGACTGATCCCTTCAGAAAACTACGCATCACACGCAGTAATGGAAGCAACAGGATCCTGCCTTACCAATAAGTACTCCGAAGGATACCCGAAGAAGAGATACTACGAAGGTCAGCAGATTGTGGATGAAATAGAACTGCTCGCTATCGAACGCGCAAAAGAAGTCTTTGGTATGCCACACGCAAACGTACAACCATACTCTGGAAGCCCTGCCAACATGGCCGTCTACCATGCAGTACTTGAACACGGAGATACCATCATGGGTCTTGCTCTTCCACACGGAGGTCACCTGACGCACGGTTGGAAGGTAAACTTCTCTGGAAAAACCTATCATTCATCTCCATACGAACTTGATCCAGAAACAGAACGTCTCAACTACGATACGATTTTGAAGCAAGCACGAGAAGTAAAACCAAAGATGATTATTGCAGGATACACTGCGTATCCGAGAACAATAGACTGGCAGAAGTTCCGTGAAATTTGTGACGAAGTCGGAGCGTATTTCCACGCAGATACTTCTCATATCACAGGACTTATTGCAGGAGGTGTACATCCAAGCCCATACCCAATGGCAGATACGGGAATTACCACGTCGCACAAAACACTAAGAGGACCCCGTGGTGCACTTATCGTCTGCCAAACAGAACACGCGGAGAAAATCGACAAGGCAATTATGCCAGGTCTACAAGGAGGTCCTCACAACAACACCACAGCTGCAATCGCCGTTGCTCTTAAAGAATGTCAGACCGACGAATTCAAAGCATACGCAGCGCAGATTGTTGCAAATGCTAAAGCCCTCGCTGATACACTCAACGCACATGGCTTCCGCCTCGTCACTGGAGGAACAGATAACCACTTGATCTTGTTCGAGACGCAAGCCTCCAAAGGTATTTCTGGACGTGATGCTGTAAAAGCATTGGACACTGCAGGAATTGTTACCAACTGCAACACCGTACCGTTTGATCCGAACCCTCCGTTTAAACCATCAGGTGTTCGTATTGGTACTCCTGCTATCACCTCTCGTGGTATGAAGGAAGACGAGATGGCAAAACTTGGAGACTGGATGAGCGAAGCTATCGACAATGCAGGAGACGAAGCAGTACTCAATCGTATTGCCGGAGAAGTTAAAGAGCTCTGTAGTAGTTTCCAATGCCCAGGTATTACTCCCGATAACTGGTAGGCTACCCTCCATCTTCGAAAGACGCATGGAATTGCTACGAATCCTAAGAATAGAGCACGTAGGATGGGCTGGATAAAACACCCTATACCCCTGTTGACTTGCCTCTTTTCCGCTATACTGTTTCGGTCATTTCTATGAGAAAGACTGCCATCCTCACCGCGTTAATCCTCGCCCCCCTGGTCTCCCCCCAGAGTGCATACGCATGTTCCTGTATGTATTACGAAGATGAGCAACAGCGTATGGAAAGTTACTACAACAATGCAGATCTTGTTATTCAAGGTATCCCACTAGAAGTAGGTTTCGAGAAAGATGGTCGCAAACATTACACTGTATCCATCGAAAAAGTTTGGAAGGGAAAAGCTGATGCACTAGTCGATATCGCAACTGCTCTTGATAGTGCTGGCTGTGGTATCTCTCTTGATATCGATACACCGATGATTATCTTTGCAAGTCTTAATGATAACCAATACACCACAGGACTCTGTTCGGGGACAGAAGAGCCAACGGATTCGCTTGTAGAATGGCTGAATACCTACGATGGAAAAAATATTCGAACAAATAAAGAGGAAGAAGAACCAGCGGTAGATGATGAGCCCCTTGCAATAGATTGCACACCGTATATCTGCAAGAACGGTGACAGATTCCCTCGTTGCGAGGGTAAAAATAGTATCAATTACCTTGTAGCACCATGTGATTTCAGTGGGGGGGAAGGCGAACCAGAGGAACTACAAGGGTTTAGAGATGTGCCAAGCAACCACAGAAACTTTGCAGCTATTAGCTTTGTAAAAAGTGAAGGAATAGTAAAAGGATACGAAGGCAACACTTTTAAGCCAGATCAACGTATTAACCGTGCAGAATTTACGAAGATTATTATCATGGCAAACTTTACTGGTGCTACCATTGATGAATGTGAATCGAATCATCTATTTGCAGATATATCCCAAAGTGATTGGTTTGCAGACTACGTATGTACTGCAAAAGAGAATGGTGTCATTGATGGATATCCAGATCAGACGTTCCGCCCACAGGGCTTTGTAAACTTTGCAGAAGCTGCAAAGATTGTTGTAGGAGCATTCGGTATAGAGACAAACCCCGAAGATCATTTGGGGATTTGGTGGCGCCCCTATGTCTTTGCCCTCGCTAAGATTGGAGGATTACCTTCCACCTTCTCTGATCCAAACCAACAAATAACGCGTGGAGATATGGCAGAAATCATCTATCGAGTGAAGATGGGCATGGATTATTAAGGAAAACTCCAATGTTAAGTATTGTATAAATATTGTATGCATACAATAAGCAAGTCTTTAGAGCTACTAATAAAAGTTGCATAAAATCCTCATAGCGGTACGATGTGGTGATTTGCTAATGCAGATCGCAACCTCGCGAAGAGGTCTAAGTCCATCAGCCTTTGTCCCGCTCTAAGGGACCGCCCTCAGCTCCCAAATAAGGAGCACTTCACACAAACAGTCGGGACTCCGACCAAAAACAAATACAAAAGGAGTCAAACATCCAAACAAACAGAGCACCGGGGTCCCGACCCATTTAGATCCTTCACACCATTCGACTCGCCCTACGGGCTCGCTCATGGTAAACCACCCTCCACTACTTGATACAGTAATGCGAGGAGAATGACCCTGAGCTTGTCGAAGGGCCCTTGCAGAGAGATCGCTCATCACCGTGTCTCGGCGTACGTTCTTCCCGGTCAACCACTTCTTTTGAAACGTGGCAAGACGTGGTCGCGCCTTTACGTGTTGAGCGCCCTCTCTGCTAAGCGAAGACATCACCGAGAATCGAGGCGATCTCGGATGATGCACCCCTAACTCTCCTTGGTTCCCTTGGGCTTGCCCTTGTCTTGGATACCAGTCCCGGAGGACTCGTCTGGTTACGAGGATAAACAAGCGACCATAGCTTGGCAGGAAGTCGAGAGTGCCTACTCTCAAACGAGAAACACAAAAACAAAGACCGGTCTAAGGATTCGGTCTTTTTTTGTATTGAACCCATCTAGTACTCAACCCGCTATTGCCAAAAAGAAGTTGTCGACGTACGCTACTCCCCTTTCCTAAATTTTTATGAAGAAGAAACTTCTCCCACTACTCGCTTTTGCAATCGTAGTCAGCGCAGCACTTCTACCAATCAGTGTAGTTGCAGCGAGCTATAATCCGGGATACACCTGCTACTACAGAGACATCGCAGGTTCCTGTCTTAGCTACCAAGTACAAAACCCACACTTCTTTAATAACTACTCTGTAGGAGGAACAACACGAAGTGTATATGGAAACCGTCAGACATATCCGTTCCGTGCAATGTTTAACGCACAGTCTACTACGCAAAACACATGGGACAACCGCACAAACAACAAGAAGAACTTCCAGCGTGTATTCCAATACGAAGAAGATGATGACGATGAAGACAAAGGCAACTGGCCTGCCGATCGTAGCCTTGGCGGAGGTTGGCGTTGGTACTTCGATGAAGACGACGACACCTACAACCGCTACCGATACCAAAACGATGACTACTACGAAGATGATGACGATAACGACTACTACGACGAAGACGAAGATCGATACTGGGATGATAACGATAAAGATTTCTACGAGGAGTACGAGCGTA
The DNA here is from genome assembly GCA_027592135.1 of bacterium. Lineage (GTDB taxonomy): Bacteria > Patescibacteriota > Gracilibacteria > Peribacterales > Peribacteraceae > UBA2170. The sequence continues at coordinate 13,575 of JAQCIJ010000015.1, forward strand.
CGCGCTACTACAACTCCAACTACATTCGATACTGACTAGACTGAGGAAGGTTGTAAGAAAAGTCTCCTATGGGGGCTTTTTTTACTGGAGAAAGAACCTTTTCAAGTACTAGGTCTGATGATTATGATAGGAGTATGTTTCATATATCAGCCCACTACAAATTCTTTCCCCTAGAAGAAGCAACGCTCGAAGAGCTTCGCAGTAGCCTCTTTGCTTTTGGTGAAGGACTTAATATGAGTGGATTGGTGATTGTAGGAGCTGAGGGCTTAAACGGAACAGTGGCAGCGCAATCAGAAGAAGTACTGCAAAAGTGGAAAGACCACCTCGAAAGCATCTTTGGAGAGATAACCTACAAAGACTCCTTTGCAGATACACAGCCATTTAAGCGCTGGTTTGTAAAAATTAGAACAGAGATTGTCTCTCTCGGAGATACAGAGGTCGTGCCAAACGGAAAAAACAATCACCTGTCTCCGGAAGAATGGGACCACATGATCGACACTGAGGATGTCGTGATTTTGGATACGAGAAACGAGTACGAAACGGAGATTGGTATCTTCGAAGGTGCCACCGACCCTAAACTTCACTGCTTCCAAGACTTCCCAGAATACGTAAAGAAATGTGATATTCCTAAGGATAAGAAAGTACTGATGTACTGCACAGGAGGGATTCGCTGTGAAAAAGCCAGTATAGAGATGCAGCGTCAGGGCTACGAGAATGTCTATCAGCTTGATGGAGGGATCTTGCGCTACATGCAAGAGAGACCCCAGAAGAAGTGGAAGGGTGAATGCTTCGTATTCGACCACAGAGTAGCCGTAAATGAGGACCTAATGCCCTCTCAGCGCTACGGGCTCTGTCCACACTGTGGAGACCCAGGAGACCAGAATATCACCTGTGAGCACTGTCAAAAGCCTGGAATGATGTGTATGCGGTGTATAAAGTCCTTAAATCGCCAAACCTGCAGCAAAGATTGTGCTTACCGCCGAAATCTCGTACTCCAAAAAAAGGCGCTAGTTCGTTGACACAACTCGACTTGGAAATTAGGATATTGCGCTATATGAAGCGGTTTCCTTTATTTTTGGCTGCTTTCGTTTGTGCGGTAAGCCTTAGTGCTCCAGCTCAAGCACATGCTGCAATGAGTTGGGACTGGGTACCCAAAGTTTTGAAGTGGGAAAACCCCTACAGAGGTTTGGATGCTTCGCGATATCCAGGGTTTGAATGCAAGATAAAAAACTTCCTCGGCGACTGCGTCGTGTTTAGTTACGTTGATGGAAACAGGCCAGACAAACACCCGGGAGGAGGAAAACCAAAAAACACCTACAGAAGAGTGTCATCTTACGGGGATGATCTCAATTACTCCGATTGTCAGTACAATTATGACAACAGACAAATTTCACCACGAACACGCTACACCGTATGTGATTATGGAGAACCAAGAGCGTACGAAACTGCTGGAGGTACACGATAATTACTTCTTCTTATCAATCTCCACCTGCAGCGTCTTACTCACTTCTGGAATTCCACCAGATGTCTCGAGCTTCTTTGTGAGTTCTGCCATTTCTTTAGCCTGAACATCAGAGAGGTTCGCCTCTAGGAGATGCTGTTTGCGCAGCATATTAAAGTCGTTCAACCACATTTCTCTGTCACGCCATGCACGATATTCGTCCAGCTTCATCCCCTTCTTCCTCGCCTTCTTGAGTTCTTCCTCTGCTTTCTCTTTTGATTTTGCATCCTGTTTTGCTTGGGTCTTTCCATCGGCAGCTTGTGCAGACCATCTGTTTACCTTGTCTTCAACAACTTCTCGCTTTTCTGCATACCTCTCACGCGAAAGCTTGCGGATAAGATCAACACGGCCAGCATCTTGTTCAAACTCTGGTGGTGGCAGAGTACTTACAGAAAACGGTAAGTTCGTCATACCATCTACCATCAAACGTGCATAAGCATGATATTTTGGCAAACTGAGAATATCTTTCGGCAGTACAACTTCTTCGAACTGCAGACTTAAGACTTCTGCATCATCGGAACCTACCTGGAAACTAATCATCGTACCAACGTTACCAAACACTGCATCACGAAGTTTGGTACTGGTGTCACCAATAAGAAGCTGTGCAATGTACTGGTTTGCCATAGTAAGGTTGAGACGATATTTTCGTGCCTCAGACAAAATAGTTGCAAAGCTTTCTGTCGCAAAGTTTTGGAACTCATCCACATAGAGGTAAAAGTCCCTGCGCTCTTCTTCGGGGATATCCGCTCTACTCATCGCATCGATCTGGAACTTTGTCACCAGCATAGACCCAAGAAACGCTGATGAATCCTCTCCCAGTTTTCCCTTGCTTAAGTTTACAAGAATTATTTTTCCAGAATCCATAGCATGACGAATATCCAAACGGCTTTTTACCTGACCCACAATATTGCGAATGAGAGGAGTAGAAAGCAACTGACCAACCTTGTTTTGGATAGCAGCTATGGCTTCTGTTCTATACTTTTCAGACCAACTTGCGTATTCATCGACCCAGAAACTTTTTACCATCGGATCCGATACCTTCGCAACAATTTTTTCTCGATAGGCATCGTCAGCAAATATTCTCATGATGCCAAGCATAGATTGTCCCTCAGCTTCTAGTAGCGCGAGCAACGTATTTCTTAAGATGTGTTCCATTCGACCAGAGAATGCATCTGGCCATAGCTTTGTAAACACACTCATCAACCCAGATGCCACTAAAATTCGCTGATCTTTATCTGCACAATCAAGGACATTAAACGATAGTGGAAATTCTTTATCAGAAGGATCAAACAAGATCACATCATTACTACGTTCTTTTGGGATAAATCTGAGAATGTCATCAATTAAATCTCCATGAGGGTCGATAACAGCAAGTCCTTTTCCAGTGTGAATATCCGAGTACACCATGTTCTCTAAAATTGTTGATTTACCCATACCAGTTTTTCCAATCATATAAACATGTCTGCGCCGATCGTCTTCACGAATACCAAACCTATGACGCTGACCACGAAAGACTGCTTCTCCTAGGACTGTCAAACCCTCCTCGGTATCTGCCAATGGCAAATTGTTAGGTGGCTCAAGTTTTTTACTATTAACCCAATCGATATTTGGTGTCTGCACCAAAATCGTTGGCATATGCCATAATGTAGCAATCTCTTCTACAGAAAGAATATATGGGGTTTCTACAAACCCATGGTGTACCGCTGATGATGAGAGTATTTTTTTCGGCCCAAATGCATTGCACTGTGGTAGTGAAAATTGCCGAAAGCTTCCTGCTATCTCTTTTAACTTCTCTCTTGCTTCTTCAACTTGATCTGCTGGTGCAATAACACTAATACGAACATTGCACGTAAACATCAAACGATTGACCTTATCGGCTGCAGCAGAAATAGAATCTTCTCTGTCATGTGATCGCATGGAAGCCTGTTGCTCTACTTGTATGTCCGGGTCATACGAATCGGACTCGATGGCCGCTAAGCTTTTGCCAGCAAACTTCGAAATACCTGGCCATGCACGAAATCCTCCCATGAACATTGCTATAGGAAGATATGCTACCCTCTTCCATCCGCGTGCAAGTTGTACTTGTGTAAAGAATTTTGCATGCTTGACAGAAATAGACGATAGCCCCTTTGAAAGCAGTGGCAAAAACCGCAATGAACGTCTGCGAAAACTACCCGTTAGCGGCTTAATAATAATAGCAATATGTCCGCGCATTCCTGGAATTGCGTAGCGTGCAAGTGTCGAAGTAATTCCTGCAATAGGATCGACATTTACTCTCGTTAACATGTCATCAAACTGCGGATGACGCTTGATAGGAAATACCTCAGGGTCTGTGAGAGTAAGATCTAAACTTACCACTATTTCCCCATCGGCTACAACAAAAGGATCTTCCGTAAGATACTCAATATCAATTTCAGGATATTGTGCATACAGCTGAGATTCTGTGAGTCGCACAGCTCCTTTGGCAGCCCGTACATAAAACCCAATCTTTCCCTCTTTACCCATTCCAATCTCGAGAGAGACAGGTACATCTGCACCCTTTAATGAGTGAATCGCTGAAATTGCAGACTCCGCATACAGTGGGCCTCGCTCTTCATTTTCTTTTGGTGCTCGGATATAGAGGAGTGTTTCATTCATTTAAACAGATTGAATCATGTCAGTGATAAGTTCGAGGGCAACAGTATTATATCCATAGTCCATGCGCATAGGACCCAGTATACCTATAACTCCTTCAAAATCTCTCATCGAGTACCGCTTCACCATAAGGCTACAACTATGAATTTGCTCTAAAATATTTTCTTCACCGATATAATACCGAACCTGGTCATCAATTTCGATATTCTCGAGCATAGCTGTGAGATGATCCTCAAGTACCTCTACAATGCCAGATGCCAAAACAGGATCTGCCTGAATCTCTGGTTGCTTCAGTACATTACTTAAGCCCAAGTAATACAAACGTTGTTTATGTGGGACAGTAACAAATGCAATGTTGGGAATCATATGCGTAAGCAGTGATACCGCTTCGTAGGCTTTTTCTTGGTCCTTCTTCATAAGATATTGATCCTTAAGTGTAGCAAAACGCTTCCGTACTTCTGCCTCCCTATCCGTAGGCTTCATCTGCTCTCGCACATACATTCGGTACCCTAAAGCCGTAGGAATACGACCTGCAGAGATATGCGGCTGTTCTAAGTATCCTTCGTCCTCCAATTGGCCCATTTCATTACGAATGGTTGCACTACTACAAGAAAACGTCCCAGACTCTAAAAACTTCTTGCTTCCTATAGGAGAAGCACTCAGGATGAACTGATCGATAATGGCCTCTAGAAGCCGAGATTGACGCTCATTCATGTGTATATTTTAGCATTCTTTGGGCTAGAGTGCTAGATAGTGATTACAGTAAGGGGACATTCGTCTATTTCTTCTGTGCAGCCATTCTCTTACGAAATCGCTCTACACGGCCTCCAGAAGCAGATTGTTGCTCCTTTCCAGTGTATACAGGGTGGCAATTTCGGCATTTTTCAACAGTAGTAGTCTCTATAGTAGAAGGAATCTCAAAGACACTGTCACATGAAGAACATGTAGTTTTGGCGCCTTTGATGATTTCTGCGTGGATTCCTGCTTTCATAACGAAGGGATTTTAGAGAATTTGAGGCTAGATGCAAGAATTAAAGTGAAGAACTGGCCTATTCTGCATTCTTCTTCTTTCCTGCATTTGCTGCTCGTTTCACGCGTCGTTCCTCTTTTAAAATAGCCTCTAGCTCTTCTTCTTGGCCTTCTTCTGCAGCTTCGAGTACTGCCTCCTCCCCTTCTTTGTCTTCCATAACGACACTCATGGTCGCTACTTTGTCGTTAGATTTAAGGCGCATGACGATAACTCCCTGCGTAGCTCGTCCACGAGAAGGGATGGCACTAAGTTTCATACGAATAGCCTGACCTTGCTTCGAAAGACAGATCAAATCTCCATCCTCGCCATCTTGGAGGATACATCCTCCAACAATATCTCCAGTCTTGGATGTAAGTTGTGCAGCTTTAACACCAGAACCTCCACGACCTTGGAATCGATATTCTTCTACGGATGTCATTTTTCCAAGACCATTTTCCATCACCACAAGGAGCATAGAAGTTTTTGAATTTGAGATTTCTCCTGCTTCGACCACAATATCTCCTGCACTGATCTTAATACCACGTACTCCAGCGGCAGCGCGTCCCATAGATCGAACATCTTCCTCTGGAAAACGAATCGCTTTTCCTTTCTTTGTCACAATCAAGATTTCGTCTTTCCCGCTTGTAGCAAGCACCCATTTGAGTCTATCTCCTGGAATAGTCTTCTGTGCAATAAGACCAGATCTTCGGATATTATCAAACTGTACAAGCTCTGTACGCTTTACTGTTCCCTTCTCTGTCACCATAAAGAGGTGTGTCTTATCTTCCAACTCTGACTTAAGAATTGCAGTGATCACTTCATCAGGTTGCAACTGCAAGAGGTTTACTATTGCTTGCCCCTTCGCAATTCGTGAAGCCTGTGGGAGTTCATATGCCGGCAACTTAAACACACGACCGGTGTTCGTGAAGAACAAGAGGTCATCGTGGTTCATAACATGAAGGAGTGTCTGAATCTCATCTTCATCTTTAGTTGTCATTCCCTTCACCCCCTTTCCTCCTCGTTGCTGAGACCTAAACTGCATAGGTGAAAGACGTTTTACATATCCACCAATAGTAAGAGCTACTATCATTGGAGAATTCGGAATTGTATCTTTGGCAGAGAACTGCCCAACAGCGTGTTTTACAATAATCGTGCGCCTGTCTTCGCTATACTTTTCTTTAATTTCAGCAAGTTCTGTACCCACGATAGTATCAACCCTCGACTTATCATTCAGTATCGCTTCACATTCAGCGATAAACTTCATCTTCTCTGCTAGCTCATCTTGGATCTTCTGACGCTCAAGGCCAGAAAGTGTCTGCAAGCGCATTTGCAATATCGCATCTGCCTGAATTGCAGTCAGCTTGAATTTCTTTACCAGATTTTCTTTCGCAATTTCCTTATCGGCACTCTTTTTGATGGTCTCAATCACAGCATCGATATCGTCCAGTGCAATAGTAAGGCCTTCGAGGATATGTGCACGCTCTTTTGCTCTATCACGGTCAAACGTAACACGACGTGTAATAATCTCACGACGATGATCGATAAAGATCTGTAACATCTCCTGCAAATTAAGGAGTCGTGGCTGAAGACCATCTGCCAGAGCAATGCAGTTATATCCAAAACTACTTTGCAACTCCGTGTGCTTAAAGAGTTGATTGAGTACTTTCTGCGGGTAGCAGTCTTTTTTAAGCTCAATCATAACGCGAATTCCGTCTCGGTCAGACTCGTCACGAATATCAGAGATTCCAGCGATGACTTTATCTGTAACAAGTCGTGCCATCTTCTCGATCATATTAGACTTATTTACCTGATACGGAAGTTCGTTGATTCGAATGTGCCAACGACCATTCTTCCCTTCTTCGATCTCTGCTTTACCACGAACTACAACAGATCCACGACCTGTTAGGTATGCCTGCTTTAGAACATCCTTATCATAAACAATACCTCCTGTAGGAAAGTCTGGACCCTGAATATATTGCAAAAGATCTTCCACTGTTGCTTCTGGATTCTTGATCAGATGGCTTGTTGCATCAATCAATTCACTAAGGTTATGTGGTGGTATGTTTGTTGCCATTCCAACCGCAATTCCAACCGTTCCATTCAAGAGAAGATTCGGCACCTTGGTAGGAAGAACTGTTGGCTCCATTTTAGAGCCATCGTAGTTCGGGCGAAACAGTACGGTATTTTTTTCGATATCTTGTAGCATCTCCTCCGTAATCTTTTGCATTTTCGCTTCGGTATATCGCATGGCTGCTGGGTTATCCCCATCGATAGAACCGAAGTTACCCTGTCCATTAACGAGCATGTGTCGCATAGAAAAGTCCTGCGCCATACGTGCCAATGCATCGTAGATGGAAGAGTCTCCATGTGGGTGATATTTACCCATCACATCTCCCACTACCGCTGCAGATTTGCGAAATCTTGCATTACTGCGAAGTCCCAACTCATGCATCACATACAAAATACGACGGTGAACCGGCTTCATTCCGTCTCGTGCATCAGGAAGTGCACGGGCTACGATTACACTCATTGCATAATCGAGGTAGCTTTCTTCCATTTCTGTCACAATCGGCCTTGGAGCTAAACGTCCTATATTGGCGATCGTTTCACCACCTTCTGCCAATGGCGGAGGTTTAATGACTCCAGAGTCAGAGGTACTTACCTCTGCAGCTTCTGAGACATCTGAACCTTCTCCGTCTTCCTCAAAAGACATCTCTTCTTGAGCGCCGTCGTTGTCGTCGTTTGTAGGCATAGATTTATCGTACAGATGATACTGATTTTTTTGCGAGAAGAAAGGGTAAAAGATAAAGGTTTGGAATGTTGGGAAAGTTGGAAAAAACCTGTCAAACTTAATAAACCTACCCTACCTTCCATACTTTCTATCATATCAACTCCCATCGGCAATCTCGGAGATATCACTGTGCGGTCTATCGAGGTTATAAAGAAGTGTGACGCCATTATCTGTGAAGATACCCGTGTCACCGGAAGTCTCTTAAAAGCTCTGGAGATAGAAAAGAAAGAACTAATCTCCTGCCATGGCTATACAGACGATAAGAAAATCGACTACATACTAGAGAGGCTAGAGAAGGGGGAACATTTGGTACTGGTATCTGATGCGGGAACTCCAGGAATCTCAGACCCCGGCTATAAGCTCGTTAGCAGAATTCCCCAACCGACAACCGACAATCGACAACTCGAAGTTCTTCCAGGCCCATCAGCATTCCTTGCAGCACTCAGTGTATCTGGTCTTCCTATTAATCAGTTTGTCTACACAGGCTTTCCTCCCCTAAAGAAGGGGCGACAAACACTATTTAAATCTTTCGCAGAAGAAAATCGCACAATAGTCCTCTATGAATCTGTGCATCGAATAGAAAAAACTCTCTGTGAAATAGCGAGCGCACTCGCAAGTCAACCAGAGCGCAAAGTAGTGATCTGCAGAGAGCTCACCAAAATGTACGAAGAAACTGTACACACGACAATCGATGCTCTCAAAGAATCTGCAAGCGGTATTACAAAGAAGGGAGAGTTTGTGATTGTGATTGGACCCAATCGCTAAACATTATTCATGAGAGAGGAGAGACTGAGGATCAACATGCGTTCCATTATGGATCAATTCAAAGTGTAAGTGTGCACCAGTAGTTACAACCCCTGCACCAGGAGTTCCTTTTGCACCACCACTTTTTCCAATCACTTGTCCTGCCTCTATATCGTCACCAGTCTTCACAGAAATACTCGAAAGGTGTCCATACAGTGTTGCGTATCCTTCACGATGTCCAATAAGAACATATGAAAATCCCATACCTGCATCTTTAGCAAGATACACCACGCCATCCGCAGCCGCTTTTACAGGTGTCCCCTAACCAATAGCGATATCTATTCCTTTATGAGGAATACCAAAGAACTGTTGATAACTTCTATCACGAAACCCCGCAGTGACACGTGCAATTGCTGGCCACAGTAAAGAAAGTGGATCACCAACCGCTTCTGCATATTTATTGTGTTGTACTTCGAGCTCTCCATCTACCACTCCTCGCCTCTCTTGTTGTCTGAGAATCTGTGCATCGATACGTGCGAGATTATATTGCAAAGCTGCAATAACCTCTTGTGTCTGCTTCATCATCTGGCGTGCAGCTGCCAACTGCTCTGTACTGGCCCGAACACGCTCTTCGTTTCTCTGAACATCCGCTTCTGAGAGCAGATGTTGCTGAGAAAGTCTTCGGTCTTCACTGCGCAATGCCAAGACATGTTCTGCAGCAGAAATCACATTAAATGTACCGCTGCTTCGCAACCCAGCACTGTATACCATGCGCTCTAAGAGACGTCGTGCTTTTACAACAGAAAGTGGCTGACTAAATCGTTGCTGTTTCAGGTTTTGTGAAACTGCAACTGCGTCAGCAGAAGCACTCCCATGAAGAACTGTCTCATCTTGGAGATTACGCATCTCACGCTGCAGTCTGCGACGCTCAACTTCGATAGCATGCAACCTACTTGTCACCTTAGCCTTGTGCGCCTGCTGCAATTGTCTATCGCGCAAAACAGAGCGACCGTGGTACTGCTGATCTGTTGCCTCTTCGACTACACCATTAAACTGCATGGCTGTCTCGTTTCTTACAAGTAAACTGGCAGTCATTTGCGCACCAGTGAGAATCACAGCAACAAATAATGCAGCTGCAACAACGGGTAAACGGTGAATACTATGTAAATGCATTTCTCCTTATTATAACAGAAAAACAGAGGTAACAGAAGGTGTAGAAGGTGTAGAAGTTCTGCTATACTTCCCTCCCATGATCTCTCACCTACGCGGAACTATCCATAGGCATAAACCAGAAAAGATAACCGTAGACGTTAATGGTGTAGGATACGGTGTTTCAGTCCCCATGAATGTATGGGATGAGCTAACGAATGGAAAAGAAGCTACTCTGCATATTTTGACGTATGTACGAGAAGATCGATTGGATCTTTTTGGATTTTTAGATATCAACGGACGTACGCTTTTTGAACGATTTATTGCCATGAATGGTATCGGACCAAAACACGCACTGGAACTCTGTGCTGTACCTAAAAGTTTATTGATGCAAGCTATCGGATCTCAAGAACCAAAACTACTCACAAGCGTAAAGGGAATAGGAAAGAAAACCGCAGAAAAACTTCTTCTAGATCTAAAGGCACTAGCCGAGAAGCAACCTGAAATATTTGGTGTCATAGATCACAAATCCCCTATTGCAAGTCAGACATATGACCAAGATGTCATAGATGCTCTCAAAAATCTTGGATATGATACAGGGGCTATTATTACTGTACTCAAAGACCTTCCAGCAGAGCTTAAAACAAGTGAAGAGAAAGTTGCAGCTGCGCTTCGTTCCATGTAACCCTACCCCCTACCTCCTATGCTTCAGCTCGACATCTCCGCCGCGATGGGTAAAGTCATTACCCCGAATAAAGGAATCCCTGAACAGGAATTCTCTTCTATCCTCACAAGTCTTCGTCGCTACATAGACGACTTTGTGAAAGAGCGTAAAAAAGGAGAACACGAATGGGCGCAGGATCCAAGTAATGAGGAAACAATTGCAAAGGTGAAAGAGGTTGCAGTGTTTGCCAAAGAAAAAAATATTAAAAACATTGTCTGGGTTGGCATCGGTGGATCAGGCCTTGGGCCAAAAGTTATTCGTGAAGTCTTTGAAACCCCGGATACTCCAGAGTTTATTTTGCTCGATACTATCGACCCATACATGCTAAAAATGTATGACGAGATCGTAGACTGGAAGAGTGCTCTGGTTGTGGTCGTCAGTAAGTCTGGAGGAACACTCGAACCGATGAGTGTGTTCTTTCATTGCTGGAAACGCCTCAAGGAAGCGCACGGAACAAAGGCTGGTGACTTCGCCATTGGTGTTACAGATCCAAAGGCTGGAAACTTAAGAGGATTCTGCTTAGAGAACGGTATTCGAATGCTCCCTATCCCCTCTGGAGTTGGTGGTCGTTATTCCATCTTTACCCCTGTAGGATTATTACCACTCGCATTACTCGGAGGAGACGTCGATCAGTTTGTCCTTGGTGCTAAAGACTTAGACGAAAGCTGTAGCAATATTGTTCCTGATGAAAACCCTGCAGCCATGCTTGCTGCTGCACAATTCTTACTAGATACCAAGCGAGACTACAAAGTACGTGTAATCATGCCGTACTCTCAGAGGCTAGAATCTGTTGCCAGATGGAACCAGCAATTAATAGCAGAAAGCCTTGGCAAAGTAGAAACCAATAACCCAATTCCACTGGCTGCCATCGGAACACAAGACCAACACAGTTTGCTGCAACAATGGATGGCAGGACCCAGAAAACAGTGGCATATCTTTATTCGAGAAATTGAGAAGCAATCTTTCACCGTACCAGATAAAGTCGATGACTCTATGGGCTACATTGCAGGAAAAGAATTCGGTGAACTTCTTGATGCTTGTTACAAAGGAACAAGTGCAGCACTTACGCAAGCCAAGAGGCCGCATGTTACTATCAGTCTACAAAAACTTGATGAGTATCACCTTGGACAATTGTTCTTCTTGATGCTTACAGAAGTAGTACTCCTTGGAAAGCTCTACCGTATAGACCCTTATGGTCAACCTGCAGTAGAAATTGGGAAAAATATTACGAAAGGACTTTTGTCTGGGGAAAAAGAGTAATTCGTATCTCATATCACTCTTGCTTCAAGCAAGGCCTACCCATACAATCAACCTACTCAATTCCTCCAATCATCATGTCAAACACCGTTACCGACGCCGACTTCGATGCAGAAGTTCTAAAATCCGATATCCCTGTACTTGTAGATTTCTGGGCACCATGGTGTGGACCATGCAAGGCGATGATTCCAATAGTGGATGAACTTTCTGGTGAATACGAAGGAAAAGTAAAAGTGGTAAAGATGAATGTGGATGAAAACACGGAAGTTCCAGGAAAGCACGGTGTTATGAGCATTCCAACTTTCATTATCTTTAAAGGCGGAGAAGCTGTTGCAACCTTTGTAGGAGCTAAAAGCAAAGAAGATGTGAAAAAAGAACTCGATGCTGTATCCTAGTCATATGTGGTTTTTTAAGATCTGCGCGATGATCATTGCCGGCCTGATGCTAAAGTACCGAGAACGTATCGGTGAAAACTTAGGGGAAGCAGAATGGATGAAATACGTTGGTGGTGTCTATAACCTCATCATCATCGTTAGCATATTCATCTTCTTTTGGGCGATAGCATCATTAACGGGAACAGAAGATATCTTCTTCTTCCCATTCTACATGCTCTTTGGGGGAGCATTTCAGTAGAACACTCTACCAATCACAGGTATACCAGACTGTTTGCTCTGCTGTACAATTAGGGAAAAATCCTGAGTAACTAAATGTCCCTGGAAAATCATAAAATATTCCACCTGGATGAGCTGAACATACAATTCTTGCATTACTAACACATGAATCTATTACAGGTTGCGTATTTGATGCTGCACCTGCACAAGTAAAACCAGTGGCAGCGTTTACGCACTCCGCAGAAATTGAGCCACCAGTGTTACAAGTGCTGCTACACCCATCTCCAGATATAGTATTCCCATCATCACAGTCTTCGCCTAAATCGATTGTTCCATCTCCACACACTGCTGCTGCTATTTCTATTCTACACGTACTGTCACATCCATCTCCATTGGTGAAATTACCATCATCACACTGCTCAAGCGCCTCGATAATTCCATTTCCACAATACTCTACTAAACACATAAAGTCACATCCATCTCCAGATATAGTATTCCCATCATCACAGTCTTCGCCTAAATCGAGTATTCCATTTCCACATACTGCTGCTACTGTTTCTATTCTAC
>JAQCIJ010000016.1 GCA_027592135.1 bacterium
GAAGCGCAGGACGCGTTAGATAAGTATTTTTCTGTAAACAAGGAAGATTTTAGAGCATGGAAGAAGCAGATATTGGAAGCACTTGAGGCTACGCATGCTGAGGAATAGTTGCTCGTCTTCGCTCAAAGACGTACTGTTTGCTTATGCGTGTTTTCATTTGCATAACTTTGTTTTATAATGAAATTGTGAAATATATGAAAAAACTGACAATAGCGATTTTGGCGTATGTGCTCATATTTATTCTTGCACTAGAAATTCTGCTGAGAGTTATTCAGTGGGGTCAAGCACCACTCCATCGCATCGATCCGATTTTGGGTCATAGCCCCATCCCCAATGCGCAGGGGTGGCACACGGTGGAAGGTCATGAATATATACGCATGAATTCCATTGGGCATCGTGATGTGGAGCACTCAATCAAAAAGCCTGCTAACACTATTCGTATTGCAGTACTTGGTGATTCGTATACAGAGGCATTACATGTGGATCTTCCCGAGGCGTATTGGAAGGTTGCTGAGAGTGAGCTCAATGAACATTGTTCCAACATCGGAGAATCTACTGTAGAAATGGTTAACTTTGGCGTTCGTGGTTACGGAACAGCGCAACAATACATCCTGATGCAAAATAGAGTATGGCAGTACAACCCCGATTTGTTGTTGCTTGGTTTTTTAGGTGTCAACGACGTCGCTGAAAATTCCAAAGAACTTGATAACAACGGTATTAGTAGGAATCCATTTTATGTTTTCGAGGGTGACGAATTGGTTCTTGATAATTCATTTCACGAGCATCCTATTTTTATTCAAGAGACTTCTACAACTGCGAAGATAAAACTCGGACTCCTGAGATACTTTCGATCGGCACAACTCTATCGCTATGCTCGCGGGTACTTCCGGCAGATGTCTGCGAAAAAAGAAGAGATTGAATCAAGTCCTGTCAAAAATACACTGCTGCCGGATGGTCTGAACAGAGAAGTTTTTGCGCCACCCGAAACAGAGGACTGGCATACGGCATGGAAAATTACAGAAACCCTCCTCGAATGGATTTCCAATGAGGCAGCTAAGCACGGCATTCCATTTCTTGTTGCTGTGATAGGTTCGGGTATAGAAGTGCACCCTGATCTCGCAATTCAAAAGCAATTTTTGGCTGCATACAATTTAGATGATTTCCTCTATGTCGATCGCCGTCTTGCTTCTCATGGTGCGAAAAATAACTACTCCGTTTTATCGTTGACGCCAATTTTGCGCGCCTATGCTGAGGAGCATAATACGTTCCTCCATGGGTTTCCAAATAGTATCCCCGGTACCGGTCATTGGAATCAAAAAGGGCATGGGCTGGCGGGAAAAGCTATTGCTGAGTGGCTGTGTGAGAAGTTGTAATGAAGTCTTTCTCATCTTCGGTGAGACAAGACTAATAGTTGCTCGTCTTCGCTCAAAGACGTACTCTTTGTCTATGCGTGTTTGCATTCTTCAGCCGGTGCTTGATCCATTCAAAGGGGCAAATCATTTGTCACTGTATGAGGCACTTCCACATATCGAGTTTACAATTGTCTGTAATCGCTCAAAGGCGGAGGGCAGCATGTTGCCAAAAAATGTGCATGTGGTAACGGTTCCGGGTCGCATTGGTTCGTACTATTACGGCATTGCAGATTTTTTCTTTGCGAGAAGGATTATAAAGAAGTATCCAGTTCATTCAGATTTCTGGTCACAGTTTACTGTTATCCATATTAATCAAACCATGGGTCCTGCTCTACAAAAACTAAAAGCAACGGGCGTACCTCTACTGTTTCTTATTCATCATCCTGTTACTGCCGATAAAGAAGTGTCGGGGTGGGTTTTTAAATACGCATTACTTATTCGGTTTCAACGAGCGCTCTGCAAGAGTGCAGATAGAATTGTGACAGTTTCCGAAACTGTAAAACAGCGAATTGCACATGACTACCATGTACCCCCAGAGAATATTTCTGTTGTATACAACGGTGTTGATGGTTCTGTGTTTAAAGAAGAAGCTTTTCGTAATAATTACGACGTCATCGCTATGGGTTCGTTTATACATCCTCGTAAAGGGTTTCCGTACCTTATTACAGTCTATCAAGCATTCTCTGATGCAGGTTTACACATAGCAGATATAGGGAGACGATCGGACTGAGTGTAGGGTGTATAGGGTTTCTCTTCTTTTCTCTATGGAGTAAATGGAAAGAGCATGTGCAGATTGACCCAGGGAGTGATGCAGCATTGTTTCTAGCCATTCCACTGTTCTCGTATACCTTTGCAACTATCTTTGGTGGAAGTGGACTCCTTGCCACCTTTATTACGGGGCTGCTCCTGCAAGTACGTGCACACTTTCGTCACGTCGAGCATTACTTTAACCACACAATCGAAGGATTTATGAAGCCGATGATGTTTATGTTGCTTGGTGCAATGGTGAATCCTGTAGAGCTTCTTGCAGTTGCAAAGATTGGAATCATCAGCGGTCTGATTTTTATGTTTGTGCTTAGGCCTCTTATTGTATTTATCACGCTCCTCCCGTTTACGTTTGGAAAGAAGAAGATGTCGATTGCAGAATTACTCTTTCTCTCATTTGTTCGTGAAACGGGTGTTATTCCTGCGGTACTTCTTATCACCATCTACCTTTCAGGTATAGAAGGTGCAGAAACGGTTATGGCGATTGGTCTTTGGGTCATTCTTCTTACGCTCATTGTAGAGCCTCCACTTACACCATGTATTGCACGAAAACTTGGTCTTGCCCGTAAAAAAATTGATGCACCAGAGAGGCGGCATGTAGGTCCTGTTGCAGTACTGTGTTCTCGTGGGTATTCATTCCCAGAGCGTATGGAAACAGTCGTAAAATGGGCTGTTGCACATTCCGTAGAAAATATCGTGTTACTCCACTGCCCCGAAGATAAGTATTCAGAAAAATTTATTACAGATGTGCGGTCTCGAGCGTTAAAACTCTTTACAGCAATGAATAAGAAACTCGTCCAAAGTGGTTTACGAGAGCGTACTTTCGAGTTCCTCGATGGCCCAGGGCTTTTACAGGACAATATCGATGCCTTGATCGCCGCAGGGGATGTTTCAATTATTTTTGTGGGTACCAAAATGCTGGATTATCGCTTGGAAGACGTTAAGCGTTTAAATGTGCCATTCTATTTTATGGAATAAGACGCAATCAGCCCGTATCCTTAAACTGCAGTGTACGGAACGATCAACTCACTATAAGATACCCCTAATGAAATTCTCCAATCCCTTTTTACGTAAAACTGTTCCTTGGTCAGAAGCTTGTGAGTGGTCTATTTTGGGGCTTATGGTACTTTCTATCCTCTGGAGGGGGGGAAAGAGTCTAGACATGACGTGGCTTCTTACCGGCGTCGCAGCTGTAGTTACCATCATTTCGCATACAGTAAATAAAAGCCTTGGAAAAAGGGATGTTCCCTTGATGTTATGGCTAGCGGTTATTGGTTTTGTAGGTCTTACAGTAGCCTCGTATATGGTATCGACAACAGGGAACTACGGACTCGATGAAGTCTTGCGAACAGGAGCATTTGGCTTGCTGCTCTTTTGGATTATCAGAAATGCATCAGATCAAGAGCGTGGTGAGGAGTATGTTACACGAATCATTCGGTTACTCTGTATTACGGTTATCGTCGCATGTGGTATTGGAATACTAGTATACATCTTTCAGCCAGTGAATCGGTTTGTCGGAACATTTTTTGATTTTAGATTTCACACAGATTATTGGCCAAATGCGTGGGCACAATTCCTATTGCTCACTTGGCCAATAATACTCTATTGGGTATTTCGTGATTATCATTTTGATGCAAAAAACCTTCGCAGTCGTGCGGAACTACTCGTGCGATCAGCTGTTATTGGTTTTGTACTCTCTTGTCTTTTCCTTACTTTCTCACGAGGAGGATTCTTAGTATTCCTTGGACAAATTTCTTTGTGGGGATTTATTGTGTACAGAAAAACACGACCACAGTTTCCTATTCGCAGTATAGTTCCTTTAAGCGTTGTAATTATAGTAGTGTCCCTTGGATGCTTTGCTTCGATAAATACTTTCCGTTCTAACCTGTACGAAGTGCAGGAGGTTGGAGAGAAGGTCACGTTGTCTGCTGCAGAAGGCTCGAGTTCTATTACTGAGCGTTTTAGCTTTTGGTCTCAAGCACTTAACCTAGCAACGCAAAAGCCAATACTCGGCTGGGGCCCGTACAGCTTCCGCTTTATTCAGCCACAGCTGCAGAGAGGTGTATTAGC
The DNA here is from genome assembly GCA_027592135.1 of bacterium. GTDB lineage: Bacteria > Patescibacteriota > Gracilibacteria > Peribacterales > Peribacteraceae > UBA2170. The sequence goes on from JAQCIJ010000016.1 coordinate 4,248, forward strand.
GACATCAGATCATCCACATAATATTATCTTGAAGCTACTTGTAGAACGTGGGGTACTAGCAACAGCACTTTTTATTCTCCTTATTTGGATAGTAATCTACAGAGCCACAGTGCAGTTATTATCTGATCAAATAGAAGTAGGGTCACTGAAGTTTTCTTTGCGTACACTGATCTATATTGGACTGATGGGTGTCATCGCGCATAACATGATCGATTTCAATTTACAGTTTGTAGGTATCACGCTGCCATTTTGGTTATTACTTGGTGTGTTGATGACATTTTTGGATATTCATTCTCTACGAAGTATTCCATATACAGTAGCAAAATGGGTAGAGATACTTATCGCAGTTATATTCCTTGTCATTGTCTTTTATGAAGGTGCGTATCTAGGAATATCTTCAGCAGGACGTGCGGCAGAGAAAGCTGGTGATCCTTTTGCAGCAATCGAGTGGTATAATAAGGCAGAGGGTGAATACTTCACACGTGATCTTCATCTCAGCAGAGCAAAGATATTTGTACAAGAAAGTAAATATTCAGAAGCGCAGGACGCGTTAGATAAGTATTTTTCTGTAAACAAGGAAGATTTTAGAGCATGGAAGAAGCAGGGTGATGTCGCACTGTTATCTGGGGAAAAGCAGCGAGCACTAGAGTCGTATAAACGAGCTTTTGAGCGTGGTCGTTATAATGATCTCAGTGTCTTACGTGGTGTTCTGGAAGCCTATCTAGCACTTGATATGAAAGAAGAAATAGAGTCCCAGCGACCCATGATCGATGCCCTGTTATTAGAATTTGCTAATGCGATAGAGCACAATGCTCATTATATTGCTCTCTCACCAAATATTGAGGAGCTTATTATTATGTGTAACATGCTAGCTCGGCTGTACCCAGAGGATGCGCCTCGGTATCAAGTAATGGCTGCAAAAGCAGACCATCTTGGTCAATTAGAACGCAATAGGATACTTAGCAGACCTCCAGGGTTCCTATGGTAAAGGACCTCACCCCCGACCCCTCTCCTCTGAGGAGTAGAGGGGAGCAAGGAGAGGGCTAGGGTGAGGTCGGCTAATTCTGAAAAAATCTTCAATATTTCAATATTTCAACATTGCTTTATTCTATACTCGTCTCCTATGAAAAAAACTACTCTCCTCCTCGTAAGTGTCCTCCTTCTAGCTGGTTGTGGCGATAAACGCAGTGAGCGTAATGAAGATCTCGATACAGAAAAAATCCAATACCCAATGCCTATAGGAGGTAAAATCGAGTATGACAATCACGGAGCAGAAACCTGGTTTGCGTATGGTGCCATGAAAGAGGTAGGAGAATTTAGAGCGAATGGTGTTACACAAGCTCATCAATTTGAAGACGGGTATTACTTGCACACAGTAACGTTGAATATCGAACCTGCTGCAGATGGATACTTTTATGAAGGATGGATTGTAAAAGGCCCTAGCGTTATCTCTACAGGACATCTTAGTAATTACTTTAGTGACGCACGCCACAGCCTGCGCTTTACATCGAACGAAGATTACACAGGGCACACAAAGGTCGTGATTACGCTGGAACCAGACGACGGAGATCCAGCACCGGCTGCTCACGTTGCTGAGGGGGAGCTGAAGGTGACAAAGCGGTAGTATCGACAGATTGCTTCGGCGTCTTTGGCATCATAAGGCTATATGCTCTTGAGAGTACTCCTTCAGGATCTCTTCGTATGTGTTCTTGGATAATCCAGAAGCACACATCATCTTCTCTGCGAGTGACATAAATTTTCTGCTCATCAGGTTGAATATCAGCATAGAGTTCATCAGTGTCGTCAAAGGTTTCATATTCAAGTAGCATTGCAGTAATGGGGTAATAAACAAAAAAACCTCCACGTAGTTGCGGGGTGCAGTAGATTTTAGAAAAAAAATACGTCTACAACCCCTTTACCTGCGAGCTACAGGATGCAATAGGGGAGCAGTTGAGGACGTATGCACTATTCACATTCGTATTGTATCTAGTTTTACGTCACATGCAACCAGAAAAAAGCATCAAACACCCTATAGCCTCTACGAGGATTTTTCGATCTCACTGGTTTGCATGTTTGTGAGTGGCTTGTTTGCCTGTGCATCTATTCGTCCTACGATCCTCTAGCCGAGAGTGGGTAGGCTCATCATCATAGACAGTGCCATGATGGCGATGAGTGCGGTGTGGAGTTCCACTACTGGAACAGATGCCGAGGGTGTGAATTGCTTCACTGGTACTATTGTAGGATTAATCATAGAGCTGCGGCAGTTTACGGATCTAAAACATAATGTCTAGTACCATTTGACTACATCTGGTGTTCACATTCCGGTACATGAATGTAAAGATCCGTTATGTGCAGCCATTTACTGCATACTACTACTAAGTAGTATTTCCCGTACTTTTTCTGTAAGAGGTATATATCAGTGTATTTATTGAACAAAAAATGTATACAATAAGAGATGACAAATATCAGTAAATATTCTGTAATTACAGAATACTTCTTACAGTCTTTAGTTTTGCAGCACTAATATTCATTCCACTAAGAATTACCACTACCACCTTTCCTCGTATGTGATCTGCATACTGCTCAAGTGCGGCAAATGGCAGAGCGCCAGCAAGTTCAGAGCAAATTCCATCTATGTCTAATAAATCAACCAGTGCAGTGCACACTTCTTTGTTTGTAACAGTTATTACATCAGCATTCCCATTTTCACTTAATAAATTAAATGGGAGTTGGCCAGGCGTTTTTACCGCAGCTCCATCTACTAAGGTATCGATCTCAGGTAGTGTAGAGAGCTCTCCTTGGAGTAGTGAGTGCTTCATAGCAGCTGCTCCCTCTGGTTCTACGCCAATATATCTGGTACTGGGGTTCCTGTGTAGTAGGTATGTACTAACACCACCTGACATCCCTCCACCACCAAGTGCGCCAAATACGAATTGAATATCACCTGAAGCCTCTCTGCATATCTCATCGGCTATCGTGCCTTGTCCGACAATAGTTTTTTCACTATCAAAAGGATGAACAAATACTTTTCCATTTTTTTCAGCAGATTCTACTGCTTCGTTGTGTGCATCATTAAAAGTATTACCAATTATAGTAATTGTCACTCTCCCTTTACCCATTTGCACTGTTTTATTAATTTTTACCGGAGATGTGCCTTCTGGCATATAAATTTCTGCATCTACTCCGTAATAAGCGCAAGCGAGGGCTGTACCTGATGCATGATTACCTGCACTTGCAAGGATTGCTCCTCGCTGACGCTCATCCTCTGAAAAGTGACGAATATTATTAGCGCCACCTCTATTTTTATAGGCACCAACAGGTTGCTCAGATTCATATTTTACGAGAATTTTTTTCGCTCCATAGTATTGTGTTAGTCGATGATGCACAGATAGTCGTGTTTGATTGATGATAGGCAAACCTCTAAATACTTCTGCAGTAGAGCATATTTCATTATATAGACGCTCTGTATATTGTAGGGTCAATTTTGGAAGAAGAGTTTTCATAAAAAAAACCGCATCGATCTGGCGATCGGCGGAGAGAGAAAGCTATGTACTACTAGCTACCCTCGCGCCGAGCGCGGGATAATGATGCTAATAATAATTGTACGACGTGTCATTTGTGGTGCGAGTATATGCCACAATCTGCTAACGTCAATATTTTCTGAAGTAAAAGAGAGTAGAATATCCCCATGCTTACATCAGTCATTCTTGCATATTATTTGCAGCAGTTTAGCCAGCCGACAAGTTTACCACACAGGGCAGACCAAAGCCCTCGCTATATTCAATCTGTTCATCCACGGGGTAGCCTAACAATAGCGGCAGAATCTGCAGGATCCGCAAGTGTACCTCCAGGTGCACAGCGCGTAGAGATGCTAACACTACGCATGACTGCTCATTGCAGTGGTGACGTACCCATTCAAACAATTTCTGTTCAGAGGAGGGGACTTGGAGCAAACACAGATATCAAGTCGATCTATGCAGTCCACAGAGGGAGTCGTATTACACGATCGAGAGCCATTGCCCGTAAAGATGGATCTGTAGATCTTAATGTTCGCGCGTTCCGTATACCTGCATGTGAATCGGAAGACATCGTTATATTGGCAGACTTCTCTCCAACAGCTTCTGCAGCTGGTGAACACAGGTTAGAGTTACAAGGTATTGATGCTGCAGGATCTACTGTACGTATAGAGCAACGTATCGCAGCACCAAGTGCTGCTCGGAGAACTACAGGACGTGCAGTAGGGCAGATCAGTGTTGACTACCGTCCTCTTACAAAAAAAGTTCGCTTCGGAAGCCGCCAAATTGTTTCTCGCTTTAGGCTACAGGCAGATAACAAAGATGATCATTTCCTTCAAGCAATTACGTTTACTAATAATGGATCTGCTACTGATGAGGATCTTAAAAATCTTTATATTGGCTTTCGCAATAGACGAATTTCTACTGTAGCATCAAATTTAAATGGAGATTCTGCCCGAATGGAATTTGATCCACCATTTCTCTTGCAGAAGAATCAAATGTTGAATTTTGCGCTTCATGCAGACGTTAATGCGAGTCGAAGCCGTACAATTCAATTTATTATAGAAGAAGAAGGTGACCTCGAAGCCCTTCCAGATGTCGGCCGCTAGAAAAGATGCGCATTTTCTGTCAAACTCTCTATAACTCTTTTTCTTTTATGAGACTCCACCGTTTATTTTTACTCCTTTGCTTTGCACTCAGTGCATGTAGTAATACCGTATCTGTTCAGCCAGAAATATCACCAGAAGAGGTGTTAAGACTCGCAACACGAGCTGTAAAAACATTAGAGTCTGCGCAGTACACCGTACAGGGAGATTTTGATACCACTTCTGATGCTCTGACCGCTGTAGGAACAGTGCGCCTTGATGGCATGCTTGCTGATAGTGGAGAGCAGCTTCGATTTCAAATGGATCTGACTGCAGATGTAGATAGTATAAGCGGAGATTCATCGGTTTCTGGAACTCTCGAAGTCGTTGTTATATCAGAAGATGAGGTGTACATGAATGTGCACTCTCTCATATCGCAACCAAGTACAGCATTCTTTCGGCCAGAGATGATCGGAGCTCTTGCCGGCCAATGGTGGCTCCTTTCGGAAGATCAATCGCCACCTATGGCAGATTCTATTACTCCTGATCCTCGTCTGTTACAGGCACAAGCTCAAGTGGTAACTGTTACGCGAGATAGAGGGATTGAGGTGGTAAATGGGAAAGATGCGTATCATTACGATACAGTGCTTGATAAATCAAAGCTTGCAGAGTATCTAGCAGCAGTGGCGCAAGAGAAGGGGCAGCAGTTTGATAGCGCAAAAACCCTGGCAGCAATAGAAGAAATCGAAGCAAGTGGACAACTTTGGATCGATAAAGAGACGTACTACGTTCAGAAGATTAATTGGGTAGTGCAGTCTATGCCTCTTGAGAATGGAGGGACTGCCTCTATAGCGTTTACGGTTATGTTTAGAAATCATAACGATACACCTGCTATACTGCCTCCACAGGGTGCAAAAAAATTCTCTCCTGCAATATTCTATACCCTGCCTTCTGATGCACTTTTCCAAGATGAAATGCGTAATCAATATGATTCAGGACTTGATGACGATGCATTACTAGAAATACTACAACAGATAAATTCTCAATAATATTGTGGATCGAGAACCAACTACAAACGTCGACGGCATTTCCCCCGCATCTAACGAAGGAGCTCCTCCAAATGCTCCTCAAAAAAAACAAGATGCTACAGGTGCGGCTTCTAGTGCGCGGTTTGCTCTGGTAACATTAATAGGTATTCCGTATGCCCTCTATTTATTTTGGTCGATATTTTTAGTTACTGTACTTCCTGATGCATCAGGTAAGTGGGAATTTCTCATACCGTATGAGCGTCTTATTGCAATGTCTGGTGGACTTGTTTTCCTACTACTAGGATTTGTTGCAGTAATGAGAATTGGAAAAGCTTCTGGAGCAACGGATACTATTCGCTATGGTGGCTTTATACGCATAGCACTCTTCATACTTCCAGGAATCAGCATGAGTGGATTTACTCCATATTGGATCTCCCAAGAGCCTCCTCTTCCTTTAGTAATTTCCTCACCATCTTTGGATAACGAACTTGTTGCTCCAATCTCTATTTCATATAGCGCAGAAGAAGCTGCGTCTATTCTCAAACGCCGTGGTATTGATACTAAAGCGTACAAATGGGATCTTAGTGGTGATGGTACATACGATCAAGAAACAGTAACACCAGAGTCTACTGCATATTACGACAGACAAGGTGGGTACAATGTTCGTGTCACATTAGATTTGAGTGATGGAACATCACGAACTCTTAATAGAAGAGTAGTTATTCCGAAAGCAGTATTTTCGTATACTCCATTTTTCCCCATAGTTGACGAGCCAATAGTGTTTAGTATTGCTCATCTAATTCCAGAAGAAAGAAACTACGAAGTACGAGAAGTGCAGTGGGATTTTGACGATGATGGTATTCCAGATGAAACCACAACTTCTATGGATATGACACATACGTTCTTACGAACGGGGCCACAACGTGTCAGCGTTACAATATTGAATTCTAATCAGACTCAGCTACAGTTCTTTCGTGTACTAAACATTCAAAAACCTTTACCAAATCCATTCCCTATTTCGATAGAAACAATTCCGACATTTCTGGAAAGCCCTCCGCCATTCCAAGTAGTATTTCGGTTAGAAACGAGTGAACCATTGCAAGATGTACAATGGAATTTTGATGATAGTTCTCCAGAAGAAACAGGCGAGCGTGTTGGACACACATTTCGAAATCGTAAAGTATACCAAGTAACAGCAAGGGCGCGAAATAATAATGGGGAGATTGCAAAAGCTACAAAACTCATAAAGATTGTGGATAAGCTCAATATCGGTGATTTAACGTTTGAAGGGACTCATACAGTAGAGGCAGATCTCATCATTGCAGAAGCTCCCGTAGCGATATCACTTACTCCAAAGACCATTACACCACTTATAGACTTTTGGTGGGAGGCACCATCCAATGCTTCTCAGGTGACTTCTACAGATACCACTCTTAAGGCAGTATTCCGTGATGAGGGTGAATATACACTCGTACTTCTAGGTAAAGATGCCGAAGGAAGAGTAATGCGCAAGCCAATTAAGCTTCAGGTAAAACCGAAGACACAATTTGTGACGTTTGCCTTAAAACCTGCGCAAGGAATAGCACCACTCACTGTCCAATTTGATGCATCCGAAAGCTTTATTCCAGGTGAGACGATCAATGGATTTATATGGACGTTTGGTATCAAGGAGGGGCCACAAACATTTGGAGATGGTCATGCGTCACACATCTTTACTCAACCAGGAGAATATATTGTATCGCTTACCGTGCGAACAGAAACTGGTCGATCAGAAACTGCATCCAAAACCGTTGTAGTTCGTGCGCCGTTCCTTGATGCATGCTTTACAAAAAGTCGTTCTACAGGAATAAAAGCTCCAGCTGGTATTCGATTTTTCTGGGATTGCTCTACAGGAAATCCAACAAGTGTTCTCTGGAACTTTGGTGATGGTTCCGAGTCCGAGTCTGAAACAAAGGCGCCACAACAAGACCGATATACAGATCACGTATTTGAAAAGCCTGGTGTATACTCAGTGCAGTTAACTATTGAGAATTCCACTGGATCAAAAAGCACTTCTACCCAAATAATAACCGTTGAATAATATGAAAAAGAAAGCCCTTGTTCGCTCACTAGCCATCGTTGCTGTTGTCGGTCTCACTCTCAGTGCACTGCTTCCTGCACTCACTGCGCTTTAAGAGATAAAAGCATCGAGAGGAATAGTAGCTGCCGTTTCGAAATTTGTAGTACTTCCAGCTTCGCATTCTCGATGGATAAAGAATCCAGCTGCAGCAATCATTGCAGCATTATCTGTACAGAGTCGTATCTCCACTGGTGTTCGTACACGTAGATTTCTCACCGCTTCTTGAGCAAGATCACGTAGTCGTATATTTGCAGATACTCCGCCAACAATATGTACCTCTTGCACATCTGGGTATTGAGCGCATGCTCTTTTAAGACGATCAACCAATTGGGCACAGATGGCATACTGATACGATGCTGCAAGATCGCATACTCTCAATTCGCACTTCGCACTTCGCACTTCGTCTCTAATAGTATTTTTCAAGGCTGTTTTAAGTCCAGAAAAACTGCAGTCCAAAGTATCTTCACCCGAGAGAGCAATAGGAAGATTGAATGCTTTCTCATTTCCACTTTCAGCTGCTTTGGCAATAGATGGACCGCCAGGGTAGGGGAGTCCGAGCATAGAAGCTCCTTTATCAAATGCCTCACCTGCTGCGTCATCACGTGTACGACCAAGTAGTTGTCCTTTGGTGTGTGCTGTGCGATACCAGATATCTGTGTGCCCTCCTGATGCACTGAGAGTAATACACGGAAACTGCGGAATAGAGTCTGCAGAAAGCCACGTACTTGAGAGATGGCCAAACGTGTGGTGCACTCCAATAAGCGGTTTTTTCCATAGAACCGAAAGCGTACGTGCAGTTACCGTACCAACAAGAAGAGATCCCAGCAGTCCAGGGCCTCGTGTTACAGCAATGGCATCAATGTCTTTGGCCTTCATATTTGCATCATGAAGTGCTGCGTGCAATGTTGGCAAAATGCATTCTACCTGCCTTCGAGCAGCATCCTCGGGAACTACGCCACCAGAATTGGCGAACACCTCTTTAGTACTTGCAATGCTGTTGCTGAGTACTGTTGAGCCATTTTCAACAATGGCAACAGCTGTCTCATCGCACGAACTTTCTATTCCAAGGATTATCATCGCAGCAATAGTACAAGAATATGTCCTAAATACCAGATTCTATTACGAATTTGACTTAATCTGATTATTGTCAAATAATCATAAATGTAGTATAATATAACTAGTGAACAAACATCAATTTCGTGCGGTCCTCGTGGCCATATTGGCGGTATGTACGTCACTTGTTCTATGGACACGTGTCATTACACATCTTCCGTTACCTCAAATTTCAGAAGAATTTGTTACACAGTTTGACGATTTCCTTCGAAGCTTTAGTACTACACCAGATCAACAGGCATATGTGGAAGTTAAGGTAGTAACTGTAGAAGATCTCGGTGTACATTTTGCGAGTAGTGTTAATGAAACGCAAATACAAGCATCTGTTATAGAAAATGTGCAAGTAGAAGTTGAAGAACAAAAAGAGGTAGAGGAGTCAGTGGAAATAGAAGAAATAAGGGAAGCAGAGTTTGTAGAAGAATCTGGTGAGATCGGTGGTGATGTAATAGAAGATATTCCTGTTGTTCATCATTCAGCATCCGAACTTGATCAATGGGACATATCACGTGCATGGAGTATTGTGATTCCGAGTCTCGGTATCCGCGCTCCAGTGTTGCTACCTTCTATGAAAAACTGGTCATCGAGAGCTTGGGATATGCTCGAAGAGCAAATGCAAGTGGGCTTAAATCATGGAGCTGTTGCCTATCCACATTCTTCTGGCCCTGGTCGCAAAGGAAACTTAATTATTGCAGGGCACAGCAGCCCTCCTACAGAAAGTGCGCGCAATAGTGAATTTGGCAGCCTCTTTTCGAAGCTCCCAACGATCAATATCGGTGAAGAGATTTCGATTGTGACGAATGGAAGCCCTGTGCGATACCGCGTAGAGGAGAAGACAATTGTTTCCCCACAAACAACATCAATTTTGGAACAACAATACGACGAAAGCATTCTCAAGCTCATTACATGTTTCCCAGTAGGAACAACGCGTGACAGAATGATTATTCTTGCAAAGAAAATAGAAGAGTAATCAACCTTTTCCCAGCTGAGTAGAGCACGTATGCTACAGCTGTGAATATTAAACAATTTTCTTTGTGGCTGCAATCTCATAAATCAATTGTTGCCGTAGTACTATTTTTGACACTACTCGTTGCCAAGTTCTTTTGGCCTTTCTTTCTATACGATGTTCCTTTGGGATATGACCCAGGGCTCTATCGCTATTTATTCTTGCAGTACACAGAGAGTATAAAAAACTTGGAACTTCCAGAGCTTCTTCCCTGGGCTTCTGAGCATCCACCAGGTTTATTTGTTCTTAGTGCACCATTTATTATTGCAGGATTACCTGTAGATATGATTATAGGATGGATGTGGAATCTATTTCCGATTATTCTTATTAGTACACTGGCACTTATTATTGCTCGGAGAGAAGGTAAAACCATAGGAATATGTGTACTACTGATAGGGCTATTGTCTCAGGCATATTTTGATGGATTCTTTGCAATGTACATGAAGGCGTACGTCTCACTGTTTTTTACGATCCTTACGTACTATGCTGCGGAGAAGCATTCATTTTGGCTTGTGCCGTCTGCTCTTGCTGCTGTGATGATTCATCAGCAGACAGGTTTGATTCTTACGGTGTCACTTGGAATCTGGTGGGTTCTTTCTCTGAAACGATCCTGGAGTGATAAAAAATTCCGTCGCATCACGTATGTCTTAGGCCTTGCTGGCGCACTTGCAGTGCTGTGGTATATTCCACAATGGGAGAGAGCTATTTGGAGCCCGTTAAAATCGATCATCCTCTTGCGTGGAGATAATGCTCCAGCAGGAGCGTTTCCGGCTACAACGTTTTATGTACGGACAATGGGCGTCGTGTTATTTCTTGGTATATTTGGAATAGTGGTTAGCTTTGGAAAAGAACGTGGATCTCTTTGGCAACTCTCGGTACTTGTCTGTGCGATATTTATCGTATTTCGTCTCGTGTTCTACAGAAGATTTTACTTGCAGTTGGATTTCTTCCTGATGCCATTTGCTGCTATTGCTCTTGTATGGATCTGGAATACGGCGAGTTCTCGCTGGGCACACAGCATGCTTTTACTGGTGCTTATCGGACAAGCAGTAGTAGGGTTTCAGGCAATGGAACTGCGCAAGCCACGTTTTGGTACATATGAATTATCACAAATCAGTTCGTTGCCAGAGCATATAGAGCCAGACGCTTCTGTTATCGCCCTAGAGAATATCTCTGGCATGTGGCTTCGGGGATGGTTACCACTACACCGCATTGGAGCCCCTGGACTATTTGATTATCCAGAATGGTCCTATGCAGATTGGGAGCTCTTTATAGATGGCTCTAATGAGCAAAGACGCACTCTCCTCGAAGAGCTTGAGGAACCTGTGTACTTCTTGCTGACTCCTTCATTTTCACGGTTCTATGGAAGTCGCGCAAATGCAATTATTAATGATCCCTGTTTACGCGTCGTAGTCGATGCCCCTCTTCTTCAATCTGTTTGCTCCCAGGATTAATGGAATTCTTTCCTTCTAGACAAGTGGCTGTAGAGATATTCAACTTCCCCATTCATTGGTATGGACTTCTCTACCTTGTTGCCTTTCTCTTGGCGTATTATCTGGTATTCAAGCTGCAACATTATCGCGATTTAGAGCTTGATAAAGAGGCTATATCCTCATTGCTGAGTTGGGCAATTGGAGGAGTGATTATTGGAGGTCGTATGGGATACGTACTCTTCTATGAATATGCATACTTTAGCCAAAACACTCTTGAAGTATTCGCTGTATGGAATGGAGGTATGTCTTCGCATGGAGGATTCATCGGAGTTGCTATAGCACTCGCTGTCGCCTTAAAGAAAAGGGGAATTCCACTTTTGCCATTTCTCGATGTTATCACCGTTCCCATTGCCCTTGGCCTCGCTTGCGGCAGACTTGGTAATTTTATCAACTGGGAACTGTACGGAACTATTACCAATGTCTCTTGGGCAATGGCAATTCCTGGGGTAGAGGGATTACGTCACCCGACATTCTTTTATGCATTGGCAAAAAATCTTCTGATAGCTGCTATCTGCCTCCGCCACCTAAAGCTTTCATACCCTCGCCCAGGGGAAACATTTTCCATCTTTCTCTTACTCTATGGAGTGCTAAGATTTGCTGTCGAGTATTTCCGAGAACAGCCATATGGGTGGTTTGACCTAGGGGTACTGAGTTTTTCCAGAGGTCAGATCCTTACATTGCCTATTATCATTATTGGGCTGGTAAGTTTTTTAATGATTGGTCGACGGTGATATTCATCCGAACGTAGAGTTTTTCTCAATCTTCAGGAGTGAGGGATTTGCTGTCGGTAATCAGTGGATGAGACACTAGTTCTGGTATCAGAAGACACGCTCCAGCGACTACAGGGCCGGCAAGAGCACCACGGCCTGCTTCGTCTATTCCGACAATAATTGGGGAATTCTGTACTGAATCAGCGGTTTGAGACATTGACAATTAGTAGTAAATATTGCATTATATTAATAGATCTTTCATAGTTAGTAAAAGTCAACAATCGTCTTCATAGAAGGTGTACGGCTGAGCCGTACCTGTGAGGGCAGAGTTGGCTTTCAAGGAGGAAAGTGATGAAAGAGTTTCTCGAACTGTGGAACGGAGTATTTCATGGTGAGCCCCCTGCAAATGAGACAATCTTCTGGATTGTTGAATGCGGTTTGGGCGACCTGATATGCTTTGGCGTCCTCATCATCCCGGTTATCGTTGGGTTCTACTTGTACATTAGGTACTTGGACTGGATCTACATTGAGAAACCGGATCGAGCATTCCAGCTTCGTGATGCGATTGTCGAGCAGACCGGAGATTTCTCGGTCTACGACATGAGCGACGAAGAGCTGGAAGCTCTATATTACTCGGAGTGTGATTTCTGAAAGCCTCGGTGTTTCACACAATTTGTGTGGGGCACCGTTTTTTATATTCCGCGCAATACTTCTCGTGCCACTTCACGCTCATTCCAAGGAATTTGACCAGTAGCAACCCACATTGTTGTATCACTTCCCTTAGCGCAAAGAATAACAGCATCTCCTTCCTTAGCTTGTGAAAGTATCCATTTAATAGCTTCTTTACGATCAAAGATTTGTTTTGCGGAACAGATATTCTGATCGATGCCACTCCATACTTCATCAATAATTGCTTGAGGATCTTCGGTATAAGGATCTTCATTTGTTACCACAACAATATCTGCTAGAGAACTACAGAGACCTCCGACAATAGGCCTTTTCTCCTTCATACGATCTCCACAACTGCCAGTTAGGACAAGTATTCTTTTATCAACCCCAATCATCTTTCGAAGAGTCATTAGAGTTTTTTCATAAGCAGCAGGAGTCACTGTAAAATCGACAAACACAGAAAAGTTTTGCCCTTCATCAATACTTTCCATTCTGCCAGGAACACCCGAAAAACTTTGTAGTGCCTTGCAGGCGTCTTCTAGATGTACAAATTCTGATGTGCAGCCAATCGCGCACAAAGCATTTTCAATATTGAATTCTCCAGGAATGTTTAAATGTAAGATAGAGGTATCTATTGTGGCTGTGGACCCCGTAGGTTCTAGAGATATTTGCCATGCGAATATTGATGCATCAGTTTTCTTTGTAGAGTACGAGACAGTACGCATAGTGGAAATATCACTGTAGCTTTCGAATGTTTCATCATCCATATTTAACACTTTTAGTCCTTTTGATGAAAGCATCCTAAACAGTATGCTTTTATCTTTTATGTACTGCTCCATACTACCATGGTAGTCTAGGTGCTCTTTAGAGATATTGGTGATAGCTGCTACATTTGGAAAAATAAACATAAGCCTTCCTTGTACAAGCCCATGTGATGAGCATTCTAAAACTGCATGAGTACACTGAGCTGTAACACAGTCACGCAAAAATTTCTGAATAACAAATGGAGAAGGAGATGTTTTTTGTGTTTCATTCCAGTGCTCCTTGTTTCCTATACTGAGGAAAGCCGTAGAGAGAGCGCCGCATTTGATATCATTTTTTAAAAGGATATGTGCAGTCATTCCAACAGTCGTCGTCTTTCCATCTGTCCCAGTAATTCCAATAACTTTGAGATGCCTGGCAGGGAACCCATAGCGCAAAGCGGCAAGAAATCCTTTGGTTCTGTGCCATAGAATTCTAAGTGGATTCCTATCTCCTATACTGCTTTTAAGGCCTTTTAGCATGAGACACATAGCATAGCACGTGCAGCTTTACAGTCCGTACCAAGTTGCTTTGAAAGTTTCTCTGCACTGCCAAAATTGGCGACATCACGGATTTTATCGACAATCTCTACAGTAAGTGAGTGTGGAGGAATAGTGATGATGTTATCAAGTATATGTACTTCGCACGATGGAGGAGCACCAAGAGTAGGACGTGCTCCATAGTGCATGACAGCAGGTACACGAATACCATGTTCACCGAGCCGTGCAAAACATGCGTACACACCTTCTTCTATTTTTGGAACAGATTCCACGTCGAGATTTAATGTGGGGAATCCAAGCCCCTTTCCTTTTCCTGTGCCGGTGATAATGGAAGCAGAAAATTTCATTATTCAGATGCTTCACCCGTTTTAGCGCGAGCACTGTCAGCCATGTTCTTTGAAATGACTTGTACTTTCTTTGCAATGTCGGTGAGTTCTGAATTTTTTTCTATCGCTCTATCAGAAAGGTTCCAAGCCTCACCAGCAAGTCGCACGGTTTCTTCAAAGTCTTTATTTACTCCAGAACGGTATCCTCGAACAAGTGCACGGAAAGCTTCGGTAATTTTTACGGCACCTTGCACAATACTTTCGTCAGGTTTTGCAGCATGTGCACCACGTGCAGCAATAAGTGCGCGAGCGGAAGCATACTCTGCTTCGTTGATATCATTCTGTTCTAAGAAAGAAAGAATGATCAAAATTTCACTCTCTGCTTCAGAGAGTAGTGCCTGTGTTCTGCGCTTTTGCTCATACATAATATAGCGGTAGAGAATCACAGCAGTCTCTCCACGAGTCAGTTGTTTAGCAGGCGTTAGAGTTCCTTCACCAGAAATCATGATCATAGATGTAGAGATTCCGTAACGCATGTATGGGTAGAACCACTCGTCAGTGTTTGTAACATCTTGAGAGAGTGGAAGTTTAATTTCACTAAAAGCAGTTTTTGGCTTTGCACCAAATGCTTCTTGTACCATTTTCATGAACTCTACTTTTATCACAGGGTCTCCTCCTTTAAATTCTTCTTTCTTCGGAGGTCCATCAATAATACTTGCCGCCCTTGCGAGTTCTACATATGGTTTGAACCATGAATCGTTTTCTATGTCTGTGTACACAGTGTTCGCTTCTTTTGCTTGAGCAAGTTGCTCTTCAGTAATAAGAGGTGCAACTATTATCTTAAGCGCCTCTGCTCTGTTTACAGATTTCTCTGGCTGAAATGTTCCATCTTCATATCCAGAAATAATATTTTGACTCTTTAAATACTCTACAGCTTCGTAGGCATAGTGGTCTTTTGGAAGATCAGAGAATGAGTTTTCCTCAGCAAATCCAATAGTGGGAATGACTAGGAGAGTGAGAAGTGAGAGAGGTGAAAATTTCATATTGCAATCCTAACAGACATAACCCCTTTCTATCAACGTAAAACGGCTCTTGAGACCCAAAATATGACTCTCTAAGCTTATAGACAATAAGTCAATAATATGTTAAAATAATAAGTCAAATGAACAAATACTCAAACACACTATTTACGGCTCTGTGCAGCGCGATGCTTGTGGTGTTCTTTGTACCAGTTTCCGTTATTGCTGCAGATAGTGATTCCTATCGTTTGTATGATGACATCTCCAATGTCGTTGACCCTACACCCCTTGGGTCAACATCTTTTTCTCTGAATGAAGGTGGGGAAACATGGGTGGCACAACCGCTCTCAGGAAGTAACTTCCAAATTGTCACCGCTCCACCAGCCGCAGTATCAAGTAGCTCTTCGAGTTCCGAAGAGAGCTCTTCATCTAGCGAGGAGGAGGCAACAGGAGGGTCTGGAGGAGGAGGGCACCGAGGATCTCGAACAAATGAGGGAGGAGGTTCGTTTAAGCCGTCTGCTCCGAAAGATCCAATATTCCCAGACCTTCCTGGTCAGATTTCAGATCAACCGGATACAGTGGCAGAGGAAGATATAGCAGATCCTGTTGTGGAAATTGGTGTACCAGAATTTACTACCCCGACAGATTCAACCAATGATGTTCGCAGAGAGCGAAGAACAGTCAAGCCACATTTCTTTGATGTGACCCAGCTTGATACTGATACGTGTGAATGTTCTGGTGTGCATACAGCCTCTCCAGATATTCAAAAGATATTGGTTCCAGTGCCAACAGTATTCCAAGGTCCTGTTGCATCTCTCATGATGCTACTCATCGCATTTGGACTGGGATATGCCAGTAAGACATTCAGACCAGGTCACGTTCAAATGATATCGAAAAAGCCTAAACCAAGAAAAACACGATGAGAAATATCCGATTCCTCACCGGCCTATTCTTCTTTTGCGCAGGGCTCCTAAGCATCCCGTTTGTCTCTGCAGAGACTACTGCTCCTCAGCGTATTATCTACAATGGTCACTTGCTTGATAGTTCGGGAACAGCCCTAACTACAGAGCATAAGATCCGCTTTAGCTACTGGACGAGTGCTGACTCCGTTTCCGGTGACATTACTGCCACTGGTGCGGTAAATATCGGAGCTACAGAGTATGCTTCATGGTACGAAGAGCACACCGTAACGCCGAATAGTGACGGGTACTTTAGTGTGGAACTCGGTAGTATTACAGCTCTTCCAGATTTTTCTACGCTCTCTGTTACAACACTGCTCAATCTGCATCTACAGGTAGAGGTAAAGCTCGCCGCAAATGGTGATACCAGCTACGAACTTCTCGACCGCAATAGCTCGAGTGATACGATAGATCGCTCTCCTGTACGCTCTGTGCCCTTTTCCCTAAATGCAAACTTGCTAGATCGTCATGAAGTAGGCTCTGGAAGTGGATCGATTTCATTTCTGGGAAGTGGGGGATTCTTACGAGAAGGAGGAACTCTTGCCAATAGATTTACCATTGATGCAGAGAACTCCAGTGGAGGTACGCTGTATTTGCGGTTTGGTTCTACGCTTGGAAAAGAACTAAGCTATGAGCAGGATAATACGTACTTCAACTTTAATGATGATCTAAATATTCAGGGTAATTTGACACTGACAGGACTGATTAATGGAGTAGATATTACAACCCTTTCAGCAGGTTCCGATCAAGTTCATCTAAAGGTAAACAGTGGAGCAGGTCTTTCGGTAAATATTTCAGCAGGGGACTATCGCCTCAATGGAAACGTGACTCAGTACGCAGGGGCAAGTAATCAAGTGGTAACAGATGAAGCCACAAACTATGTGTTTATCGGTTCTGGAGGCCTCACCATTCGTACTTCTGGATTCCCTACAGATGAGTCCTTTATTCGACTTGCGACTGTAGTCACTACAGGGGGAGCTATATCTACTATTTCCGATAGAAGGGTCTTTAATGCAGATGATCGTGAGCGCACGATTGTACGAACCTATGCGCCAGGATACGACGGAGCTGCTTATAAAGACGATGGTTCTAATAATACAGGCAAGCTCTATGTTACAAGCTCGGGAGCGGCAATAAGTAACCACTATGTCTGGACCAGTACGCGCTCTAGTCTGCAAGATTACGATATTGTCATTCATGCAGAGGTCCCTACGGATTTTGTGCGATGGGGTGAAAATCCTCTCAGTCTCAATTATAGAACAACTTCTGGATCGACAGATGATGCTCAGGCGGATATCGAAGTATACGATACAGCAGGGAACCAGGTAACGCTCTCTGGCGATTCTACAGATTTAAACAATACAAGCTGGACAACAGCAGATATTGGATTTAGTGGATCTCCGACATGGACTACCGGAAGCGGATTTTTGATTAAAATACGTCCATTTGCCAAAGATGACAATCAGGTACAATTAGGACATCTAAAGATGCGACACGTCGAGTTGCCCTAATCTACGCTAAAAAGAGTCACTATATTTATTTAATAGCGTCAAGTGAGACTACATGCTCTATATGAGCTCTTATGTTATAATACTATGAAAACTTTAGAAATATAACACACATATGATTTCAGCTTTCAGACAACAACTTCGCAAAGAATACCTGCTTCGTAACACAGCAGCTGTGCTGATTGTGCTTATGGTTCCGACCATTGCCCATGCGAGTAGTTGGAATCCTACATTGCTGGTTAATACAGAAGCCTTCACCACTATCGATGATGGAGATGGTTCATCAAATATCGAAATGCGATTTGGAGGAACAGGAAGTGGATTGATTTTGAATGTTACAGATAATCAGTTTGAATTTGATTCCAGTTTGGAAGTGCAAGGTACTGTTTCTGGTAATATTATCCATGCTCAAGATACACTTACTTCTTCTGGTGGATTGGTTGTAGAAGGAGAGTCTCAATTTAATGAAGATGCTACCTTTGGTTCTGGAATTGTCCTTAATGGAGTGAAGTACATCTTCCCATTTGGAGATGCATCTGCGACAGGAAAGCTTCTTGCTTCTGATGGAGCTGGTAATCTTTCATGGACATCAGCAGGAGCTACACCAAATGTCTTTCAGACGATCTCTGTCTCTGATCAAAGTGATGTCGTTACAGACACTACAGCAGATACTCTTACCTTTGCAGAAGGAATTAATATTACAATAACAACAGATGCGGGTACAGATACGATTACGATTGCTGCAACAGATACGAGTCAACAAACAACATTCACTCTTTCGGGTGACGGTGGCTCAGACCAAACAATCTCTCAGGGAAACACATTGGAAATTGCCGGCGGAGACAGTATTACGACGACAGGTTCTGGGACAGACACGGTTACAGTAGATATTTCCGATGACACCGTAAACTTTGCAGAGCTCGCAGATGCTCTCTCTGTAGATGCAGATACAACAGTAACACTTGGTTCTAATGACTTTAATATAGTTGCTGCTAGCACTGGAGAATTTAGAATCGAAGGTACTGCATCAGGTACACGAATCCATGCAGATACAGCACTTACCTCTTCTGGTACGTTGGCTGTCAACGGGGCAGTAACTCTTCGTAGTCTTACATCATGTACAAATCTTACAACAAACAGTTCAGGTGTATTGGCTTGTAATAACACAGACTATATAGAGGAGTCAGAACTCGATTCTGAGGCAAAACTAGAAGCTCAGCTTACAGATGTGACCAATGTATTTACGAATAATGATGGAGCACTGTCCGATGATGATCTGTCGGATAACGATACGGACGATCTTTCTGAAGGCAGCACAAACCTGTACTTTACAGATGAGCGAGTAGATGACCGTATCAATGCAGCTTTTAGAGCGGGCTCAGGTATTACATTTAATTACGATGATACGAATAATACATTTACAGTAAACACTGGATTCTCTAGTGGATCTCAGGTCTCTCTAAGTCCAGAGTATGCAGGTGCTGTATACTACGGTGATGGTGCGGATAACGTTGGTCAGATGGTCCTCGCGTACGACTCTACAAATAAAGAGAACTTCTACAAGTGGACATCGACAGCAAGTAGCCTGCAAGACTACACTATTGCAGTTCGCGTAAAGGTTCCAGATGAATTCACGCACTGGGATGGTACAGCTCCTATTCAGTTTAGGTATCGAACAAATGCAGCGAGTGCAGACGATAACCAAATGGATATCACAATGCTCGATACAGGAGGAAGTGCAGTATCACTTACTGGAGGCACAGACTTTGCCAATACCTCATGGACGACCGCAACGATTACAGGGCCAGAGGCAGCAGGTACATACACTCCAGGGAGTTACATTACGATTCTCATTGCTATACAGGCGCGCACTACCAACTCTGGGGAAGCGCACGCTGGGTTCCTTAATCTCAACTGGTCTACCAAGAAGCGCTAAAGGTAGATTGAAAAATCGTTATCTATACATAGGGTCTTTGACTCTTTTTTCAAATAGGGAAATGGCTTATTCTAGCGGAAAAGTACTACTTCCTTTTCTTCCGCCGCATCCAACTCCACCCCACAGCGGCACCTGCTCCGATGACTGCGACGGCAGCAGGTCCGGTATCACCCACTGGTCCTTGTTGTTGAATAATTGGGCGCAATTGTGCTAGTGGAAGCTGATACGGCAACTGTTGGAAGTTTGGATACTGAGGCCAGCCTTCGCCAAGGCTACGGCCGGGAACGAATCCGTATTGCTGATACCCTTGTTGGAATTGACTAGTTGTAGTGCCCGGTACATTGCCTGTGAACTGAATCACGTTAGCATCTGCAGCTATCTGTGTGCCTTCCTCAATTCTGCAGTATCGATCACATCCATCACCGTTAAGCCTGTTTCCATCATCACATCCTTCAAATTCATTATTCGAATTGGGAGACTGTACGTACCCATCACCACAGACCGCCCACTTACATTCATTGGTACAGCTGTCAGTATTAGAAGTATTATCATCGTCACACTCTTCGGTTGCTGGATCATAAATTTTATCTCCACATGATCCCCCTATGCATGTGCCTTCAACACAGTAAAGCCCCGAGTTTTTATCGCAGTCAAAGCTATAATCATATCCCCATATTCCACTCTCATCTTTGAACGCACACGATTGACCACATTCGTCGCCCGCAATACCTTCAGGTCGGTTACCTGGACACTTTTCTTCATTCATTTCGCATGTGCCAGTAACACTCCCCTCAGGAATATTACACATCATAGGACCAGGATCTCCTAGGCATCGCACATCAGTAGTCGCTATATTGTATTTACACGTATATCCGCAAATTTCACCTTCATCTACCAACCACCATGAATCGATATTTGGATTAGGACATGCGGGAGGACCACTATAATCACTAGCACAATCGTCAAAATCACTTGTGTTTCCATCATCACATGCTTCTCCGTCATCAATAATCCAATCACCGCACGAAGGTGGATCCGTAGGACACCCTCCTTCTGGACAAAGACTTCCCTTCAATGCATCCTGCCTACCTAAACTCAGAATCATTGCTCCGACTACCAAAACACCGAATCCTGCGAGTCGCAAATGGCCAGTAGGTACACGAAATCTTATACTACAAAATACAGTAACAAAATTCCTCTTTATACAGAAATTTGTTTAGTTGCAGTTTTACCTTTTTGTACTGCAGTCTGTTGTAAAATTTTACAACAGTATCTAGTCCTGTAGGTTGAACATCCCTTGGAAGCTCT
>JAQCIJ010000052.1 GCA_027592135.1 bacterium
TTTAGCTGCACCAGAACTCCTCGCCTACTTCGTTGCTGTGATTCTTCTCGTTCTTGGAACGTCTATGCTAACGGCATGGTGGAAGATTCGAAAATAACATATGATTACTTGGGTTAGAACACATCAGGCTGCATATAAGAAAATGGGGCTAGCGATTTCTCTCATGATTGTTGTCTATCTGATGTAACCACGGATGTTGCTTGAGGAGGATCCTTCGCATTTCAGACCCTTCTTCAAAATATCCATCCGGAAGCAGTCCACGTATACCCATGCGATGCACCTCTGCTAAGACTCCATCATCGAGGACTTTTGCAATATGCTGTGCAGTACGGTGATAGACAATACTTGTAGGTAAAAATACTGTAGCGGCCGCGAGTTTAGCCTGTGCTGCAGCACTATCGCCTTGGACAGCTGCAAGCCAGCTTTCGAGTAGTTCGGCCATGCCATCACGATGATTGGTTGTTCTCCGTAAGAGATCTATGAGGATCTGCGTACTTGTTACAAGATCATCTCGATTCTCTGCCGTGTCTTTTTCGAGAGCAAGAAGATGAATCTCCGCAACTTCGATAATACTGTGACGGTCGTACGAAAACATCAACACTCCCTGTTGATGTCGTGCCAATCCCCCTCCTGCATAGGCATGAATAAGCCTCGCTTGTGACCAACGCACAGATACAACAAGTGCAACAGTGGCAACTGCCAAAAATCCCATAGTACAATATCGAGATCCTTTAATCTGAATCGGCGATACCGTTGGTGGCAAGAGGCCTATCAGCATTCCAACGAGCATCCAAAAAATCGCCGCTGTAGCAATAGAAGGAAACCCGAAGAACACACACACTTGGTATCCCACAATACCCAGAGCACAAGAGCGTATCAGCCCAGATGCATCACGATGAATATTGCTGCGTGCAGCAAGTAGCAACGAAAGTAAGAGCGAAAGATAGATCAGTAACCCAATAGCTCCAAGTGACTGAAGTACCTGTAATGGCTCGTTGTGTGCCCTGTCCACAGTCGTCGTAAGCGATACATACTTATAAAGCTCTTTTCCGGTAAATGCAGGACTGGTAAAAGCCATAGTCTCAAGCCCCCATCCGATTGGCCTCTCTGCGATCATTTGCGTAGTAGCATTCCAGATCACAGCCCGAGAAGATGCGGATCTTCCCTGTTCTATCGTCAGTGCAAATCGCTGAGCAAAAAATAACAGTCCAATGGATGTACTCAGTACGATAAGTACTGACAGGATAAATGCTTGTTCTGTTTTAACCGTTTTTACGGCATCTTTCACCCAGTTGCGAAGCACGGGTAATGATGCAAACATCATCACAAAAATACCGAGCATTGCGCTGCGGCTCACAGTTCCTAGAAGTACGACTGCATTAAAGATCAGAAGTATTCCCCATGCCATCTTGACCACGCGTTCTGTAGACAGAAACCAGAGAAGAGTGACAAACGGCACTGTCAGAACGATAAATTGCCCTAAGGTATTTGGCTGTCCCATTGTCGAAAATACACGTCCAAGGAATGCTTCGAGTTTCCAGTACTCTCCTAGGGGATCTAAATGCATCATTTGCAAAATCCCATAGAGGACGACAGCGATATTCGCAGAAACTATGGCACACGTTACCAGTCTCCTCCCCGAAGCATGACGCATATGGGTCGCTACAAAGAGACCCAGAAATAAGAAGAGTATGTGTGCAAGTACCCCCTGAAATCGAGGACTGCTCCCCAGAATACTCACAATAGGAGCAACGGACCACAAAGCGCTAAGTGCAACGAGTACAACGAATGCGAGGTAAAACCTCCCTGGTACAGAAGCAGTGAACGTCGTCAGAATATCCAGGTTTCGTACGACTGCTATAAGAGCACATCCAAAGACAAATGCGGAGAGAATGACCAACTTAGGCAACTCGAATCCGAGAGTCTGAATAGGGAAAAGCGCTACTGATAAGGCTACTAATCCTCCACAAAACCATAGGTATTGAAGGAAAAGCCGTATTTGACTATATTTTGTAATCATTGTATAATATATATAACACCATTATCAATATTCCTAGGATACCAGATGATTAAATTTCGCCTACTACTCGGTACTATTGCAGCCTCTATTGCGACCATTGTTGCTATAGTAATTATCCATGACCCAGCACCTGCACCTGCAGATCCTTTTGAGGGTCTTCATCTTAGTGCACAAGACGAGATTGATCTACTCGATGATGAAATTCTCGACTCCCCTTCTGTGTCGTATCAGAGTGATACATTTGGCTACAAGCTTAGCTACCCTGGAACCTGGGAACTCGATGACTCTCGAACAGACTTTGGTGGAGATATATTACGTGACCCCAGTGAACATGTGGTCATTACGATCAGTGAGACAAAAGATGAATCTCTGATGACTCCAGAAGGTATGCAAAACATGGCAACGAGTGTGGAAGAATCTTTGCGATTGGATCCTAGCTTTACGTTGACGAAATTTGAACGTCTTGTCTGGAAGCACCGCCCGACCATCTTTACGGATGGAGTACGCAACATCGGTACCAAACGTTTTCATACTCGCGAATACAATATCTTTCGTGCTAAACACGGCGGAGTGTTAAATGTAAGCATTACAACACAAGAGGATGCGGAAACGTTGTACGAAGAAATACTCCAAAATATCCTCCAATCATTAGACGTATGTCCTAATGGTAGAGAAATGTAATAAGAGTTGGTACACTGTGTGCATGCATTCCTTTTGGAGAAAGGCTACTGGGCTTTCACTGGGGCTCGTGGGATTAAGTTCGCTTGCAGCGATATCCACGTTTACCCTTACAGCAAATAACCTTGCAGGCTTGCGTGGTGTAGAGATTCGTCCGTTTGGAGATTTCTCAATCGACCCAGGAGAAAAACTGATGCTGACTGCCGAAGGAGATTACGTCACCTACAGTATGCCGCTTCGTGGTAATTGGAAGATTACGAGAGGAGAAGACCTCGGCTACTTTGTCGAGCAGCAATGTGACAGCGCAAAAACCTGTACATTCCAAGCCGATAACCAAGGAGGAGATGTGACGATCACTGTAGAAGCGAGTGGTCACTCGAACGAAGCAGTGATTCATATTCGTAGACCAGAACCTGCAAAGATTGTGGAAAATCCTTTCGCAGATAGTCTTCCTACGTGGGCTGGTGAACCTATTGTCGAACTGCGCGAACGTGGAATCATCTACGGTTACGATGATGGACGCTACGGCCCTGGAGACTTATTAACTCGTGGTCAACTGATTACGATCTTCCACCGCGCCCTTGTAAAGATGAACCTTATTGCGCCACGTAATGACTGCGCCACAGTGTATAATGATGTACCCGGTGGGCATTATGCCTACGATGCTGCCTGTGTCTTCCGGAGAAACTATTGGACAGACTCTCTCTCTAGCCTAGGACCAAATGACCCTGTCACCCGAGGGGAAACCGCCTCACTCATCAACCGTGTCATCGGCTCTGCCCTCCTTGATGCCAATAACCTTCGCCTCGGCAAAGTTATTGCTGATGGGCCGTACTTCTCCGATGTACCTCTCTCTCATCAATACTTCGGGGACACAGCCGTCACCAAAGCAACAGGCATTATGACGGGAAACCCAGATAATACATTTGATGCAGGAAAAACACTAAACCGCGCAGAGGCTGCGACGATCTTTTGGAGAATTATCAAAGAGGTACAAGAGCGTGGTGTTAGGGGGCTGTAAGCTGATCTGTTCTATTGAGGTACAGAACTGATTTTTTGGCTTTTTTAGGCTAAAAAGTCTATATCAATATATTGATCTACTCCTTGGTCTATAGCCGAAAGGCAGTTTAAACGGTGTGATAGGGATACTTTATTTTCCCCTACATTACCTATGGATAAGATTCTCAGAAACCCATTAGAAGATTCTAATACTGCAGCAGACTCTATGAGCACTGTCACCAGACTTGCTCACCAACTTACCGGCTCTATCAGCTCTGTATTTAGCTCGCAATCTCATCGAAGAAGAAGGTCAGCAAATGTTGTCCCTTGTTTGGAATCCTTAGAAAACCGCACAATGATGAGTGCATCCCCTCTACTAGCACATCGAAGTGATGACACTCCTATCAGCAACTCAGCTCCTGTCTATCTTCTCGATGGAGATGGATTTATCGATGTCTCCGTAGATCAGCCTGTGACCATCAGTGCCAGTGCACTGTCTACTCAAAAAGATGTTGCTGTTCGAGCCGTCATGGTAGCCAATAAAGAGTTGGCACATCGCAATCAGCTGCAACAT
>JAQCIJ010000017.1 GCA_027592135.1 bacterium
GTAATTTCTGCTGGTCGTGCAGTAAACGACGGTATGGCACAACTGGTTGTTGATGAAGTTGTAGAAGCGCTTGGAAAGTCTATGAATGAGAAAAAGGTTTTGGTAATGGGCATGACATTCAAGGAAGATGTTCCAGACACAAGAAATAGTCAGTCATATGCAGTCATAAAAGCACTCCAGGATACAGGGTGCGATGTACTTGCGCATGATCCACAAGCTCCAAATGGAGATATTCCTTCTGGCTCACTAGAGAATGGAACTTTCGATGCTGTACTAGTCCTTGTGAAACATAAGGAGTACTTCAATATAGAAGATCAGATCATCAATGCTACTAAAGAGTCTGGCGTTATTTATGATCTCAAAAATATGCTAAATACAGAAAAGATTTCTGAATCAGGAAGAAAGTATCTGAGCCTATAACACCTATTTTTTAGCAGCGACAAAATATCCAGACGATAATATATGTTGTTCAGATTGTTTATGACCAATGTCTCCATACTCTTTTGTAATAATCCATGAAAAGAGCATCGTAAGCTTTGCAAGTAGGAACCAAAATATTTTAAAGGGCTCAGAGCTAAAGTATCACATTGAAAACCCAGTCGCTGATACAATACTACAAGAGTCTCCATAGTAGACGCCTCCTCTTTGAGTTCTAAGATTTCAAATTCTTTCATAAGATGTATCAACCCATATTTTGTATAACGATAATAATCGTGAGGCACATCGTGCAAAGGAAAAATAAACCGCGTTGTTAAAATAATAATTCCACCTAGCTTTAGTATTCTTCTCATTTCTGCAATTGCTTTAGCGGGTGTGTGTAAATGCTCTAGTACTTCTGCACAGAGTATAACGTCATACATTTCATCTTTGATTATTGATAAATCATGAACATCCGCAATGATATCCACATGCACGTCTGGTCGAACTTCGATATCAAGTGTTGTGCAATTAGGAAAATGCGATCTGTAAATATCATTTCCACAACCTATATCAAGCGTACTCTTATTGCTTGCATACTTTTTAATAAAAACCTCCTGACGATGGCGAGTAAATTTTTTAGTGATGCCAATGGAATCAACAAATCCCATAATATTAGAGTGTAAGTCCAGCTTCGGCATAGTCTGCCTTCATCATCATCTCTGCAAGTTCTGTTAACGTTGTTTTTGCCTCCCATCCAAGCTCTTTCTTTGCTTTGGATGCATCACCAATGAGAAGGTCTACTTCTGCAGGACGGTAGTACTCAGGATCGATAGCAACAATGGTTTTGCCAGTTGCTGTATCAATATACTTCTCCGCTGTACCCTCACCTTCTATTTCATATGCAATACCTGCAACCCCTAAACAAAGCTCCAAGAACTCTCTCACAGTTGCGGTTTTACCCGTTGCCAATACATAATCATCTGGCGTGTCATGCTGCATAATAGCCCACATACCTTCGACAAACTCTTTCGCATATCCCCAGTCACGCTTTGCATCCATATTTCCAAGGTACAAACAATCCTGTTTACCAGAATAGATATTTGCCAAGCTCGCACTAATCTTTCGTGTTACAAAGTTTTTTCCTCTGCGTGGAGACTCATGATTAAACAAAATTCCATTCACTGCGTACATGTCATATGCCTCTCGGTAATTCTTTGTAAGGTAATATGCATACGCCTTTGCACAAGCATAAGGACTTCGTGGGTAAAATTGAGTTGTTTCACTTTGTGGAGTCTCAACTACTTTTCCAAAAAGCTCTGACGAGCTCGCTTGGTAAAACTTTGCACCACTTTCACTCGTACGAAGCACCTCTAGAAGGCGTGTCACACCAAGGGCAGTAATGTCTCCTGTGTACTCTGGCATAGAAAAGCTAATATCCACATGGCTCTGTGCAGCGAGGTTATATACTTCGTCTGGCTGAGATTCTTTTACAACTCGAAACAATGAATTTGTATCACCAAGATCTCCATAATGTAGAACGATGTTGTTCGATCTAATACGAATGTCATCAAACAAATGCTCTATGCGTCCTCTGTTAAAAGACGAACTTCGACGAACAATACCATGTACTTTGTACCCCTTTTCAAGAAGTACTTCAGCAAGGTAAGAGCCATCTTGGCCCGTAATACCGGTAATAAGAGCAGTCTTCTGTGACATAACGCTGAAATAATACCCGAGAAGTGCAATCGAAGGTACCATCTCTACGTGAAAATTCTTCTTATAGCACCAACCACCGAACCTGTATCTGGATGGGGTACATATGCACAAAATACCCAGAATGGGCTAAAAGAAGCAGAAAATGAGGTATTCATGCTCACAACAAGTGAAGGTCTTCCATGCCCCTTATCACTAATGAGCTCCCCTTTTAGTATCTGGAAAGCAGCTCAATTGATCAAAAAAGCCGTATCTAACCACCATCCAGATGTCATCCATATCCTCGCAGAGCCCTACGCAATAGCGATGCCTATAGCAGCGATAAAGACACCATGGGTGATGAATTTTCATGGAACATATAGCGTCACTCCACATACGAATTTTCTTACACGTGGACTCATGCGCAAAGCTCTTCGCAGCGCAGCAGGCTTCCTTGTCTGTAGCAACTACACACTAAAACAGGTAAAAAATGTTCTTTCAAAAGAAATGTATGACAATGTCACACAAAAAACACATCCGATTCTTCTAGCAATAGAACCTACATCATCAAAAAGCAGCCTCCAAAAAGAAGTATTGTTTGTTGGAGAAATAAAAGCTCGTAAAGGAGTACTGGAATTAGTTCAAGGATTTGCACACTACGTTAAAACACATTCTTCTACTGCCGTGCTTCATCTTGCTGGGAACTACAAAGAAGATGGAGGGTACATAGAGCAAATTCGTAAACACATAGCTTTAACAGGAATAACCAACCAGGTAAAAATCCATGGAAGGGTAGACGACACTGCATTGCAAAATCTCTTTAACGATGCCGGTGCCTTTGTCATGTTGAGTAAACAAGATGAATACAACTTCGAAGGCTACGGACTCGTATTTCTCGAAGCAAATGCCCGCGGTATTCCGACAATAAGCTCGAAAGAATCTGGTGGAGCAGAAGCTGTTATTGATGGTGAAACAGGTTTCGTTGTAGAGCATGGAAACGTACAGCAAATAGCCGAACGTCTACACTGGATACTTGATGAAAAACAAATAGATTCTGCTGCATGCAAGGCATGGGCAAACGATCACAACATTGAACAACAAGTGCAAACATGCGAAAAACTCTACAAGAGTGTTACAACATCTTAGTAGCCTTCACTTCACCGTGATCTACTTGAACGTTATCACCATTATTGACGGATAGTTTACCCGTCAAAGTGTCGACTATAATTTGTGCAATCACTTCAGGAGACTGAGACTTTCTAGCCTCATCACCAAGCAACTCCGTTCGCATATCTGTATCAACACCACCAGGTGAAACACTGTAAAGCTTCACTGCAGAATCTATATCATTCAGTTCCTTTGCTGAAGTTTGCGTTAATCCAAGCACTCCAAATTTACTAGCGTTGTATGCACTAATGCGAGGGTGAGCAACTGTTGCAGCCATAGATGCAATGTTAATAATTGCTCCACTGTTATTCTTTTTCATATGAGGAAGCGCTGAACGCATACCGTAAAAAACACTATTAAGATTGACATCAATGCACTGCTTAAAGTCTTCCAAAGAAATCTCTTCCAAAGGGGCATACTGATGAATGACTCCTGCATTGTTAATAAGGACATCAAGCTTTCCGTGCTCAGTGATCACACTCTTCACAAGCGCATCCATTTCTTCTGGATTACTGACATCAACAGAGCGGACAGTGTCACTCTCTGTACGTGCACATCCAATCACTGTAGCTCCTGCTTCAGACAAAACAGAAGCAAGCACCTTGCCGATTCCTCGACTAGCACCAGTAACGATAATGACAGCATTATTGAGATCCATGGTCGTAGAATACCAAAAATATGCTCTCTAAGGCGAATATTGCCAAAATTTCGCTCTCTAATACGGTAGACGGCTGTAAAACGCGCCCCTACAATGGATACACTATGAGTGCACTTGGTTTCTTCAGAGAGGATTGTCGCCTCTGTCACAGCACTAACCTCGAGACCTTTCTCGACTTTGGGATGCATCCGCATTCCGATGGGTTCTTACGTGAAGAGCAGCTACAAAAACCAGAACCATTTTTTCCACTTGCCTGTGCGGTCTGTAAAGACTGCGGACAAGTTCAGCTCACCTATACAGTAAAGCCAGAGCACCTCTACAACGAAAACTATGTCTATGACGGATCTGTCACAAAAACAGGACAGGACCACTTCCTTGGCATGGCAAAAAGTATTGTTAAAAAATTCGCCGTTCCAAAAGACTCGCTCGTTATTGATATTGGATCAAACGTTGGGCTTCTTCTTTCTGGGTTCAAAGAGTGCGGAACAAAAGTACTTGGAATAGATCCTGCAATAGAGCCGACAAAGCGTGCAAAAGAAAGAGGGATCGATAGTGTCGTCGAATGTTTTACTGCAGACATAGCAAAAAAAGTTGCAGCAGAACACGGAAAGGCAAAAGTGATCACGGGTACAAATGTCTTTGCACATGTCGACGACCTCGACGATCTTGTACAAGGTGCAGATACATTACTCGATCACGATGGCGTACTTGTTTTTGAGTCTCCATACCTAAAAGATCTTGTAGAACATATGGAGTACGACACGATCTATCATCAGCATGTTTCTTATCTTGCCATTAAACCGCTTGTACAGTTCTTTGCCAGGTTTGACATGGAACTCTTTGATGTAGAACGAACAAGTATTCATGGAGGAAGTATTCGTATGTTCATTGCGCGCAAAGGAGTGCACCCCGTGACAGACATGGTAAAACAGCTCATTGCAGACGAAGAGCAAACAGGTCTCTGTACAACCGAGAACTTGCATGCATTTGCAAAAAAGATGGAAGCGCACAGATGCGCACTAATCACCATGCTTACGAAGCTACATGATGAAGGAAAAACTATCGTCGGTGTCGGTGCACCTGCAAAAGGAATGACACTACTCAACTACTGCGGTATTCACGAATCACTCATGCCATTTCTTACAGAGAAATCAGACTGGAAACAAGGAAAGTTTGCACCAGGAGTTCACATCCCAATTACATCCGATGAAAAACTATTAGAAGTACAGCCAGACTACGCGATGATCCTCTCTTGGAACTTCGCACCAGAAATTATGAAAAACCTCGATACATATAAGCTTGCTGGTGGCACATTTATTATCCCCGTACCTTCCCCTACATTCGCATGAGCGCAGTAACCATTACAACACTAGATCCTGTTCACACAGATGACCGAGGAAGCATTACAGATATCATAAACACAACAGACCCATTCCATCACATTGGAATGATTACCTTTACAGAAGGTGCGATAAGGGCAAACCATTATCATAAGCTTTCAGACCAATACGATTACATCGTAGAAGGAAAGGTGGAACTTGCGACAAAAGAAACGAACAACTCAGATGCAAAAGTTGAAACACACATCTTGAATGCAGGAGATTTAGCACATATCCCAAAAGGTATTATTCATGCATACAAAGCATTGGAGCCAAGCAGCATGATTGATGTCACAACTACTTCTCGTGAAGGTATTGGGTATGAAGACGACACTATTCGCGTGGATTCTCTCTTCGAATGAAGCATTATTTTAATAAAATCAGCAACGTTAAATTTGTTCGCGATATTGCAACAATGCAAATCGGTCAGATCGTTACGACGGGTTCCGGTTTTCTAGCCTCTATTCTTTTTGCACGGCTCTTGGGTCTCGGGGGATATGGAACATATGCCATTGTGCTCGCGTTTACAGGAATGCTTGGCTTTGTGACAAATCTCGGACAACAAACAACAGCGCTAACATTCTTTGCAGAAGCCTACGGCAAAAAAGATGCGACTCGCATGAAAGAGGTACTGCATTATTACCTTTTCCTCTCTGCCTGTAGCGCAATTCTCATGGCAATCCTCATTCCATTTCTCCCATGGATAACGGGTGCAATGTACAGCAAGCCAGAAATCGGAAACCTCGCTCGCCTCATTTTCATATCTTCTATTATTGATCCGCTCTTTGTGTTTGGATCAATTGTGTTGCAATCCGTTCGTGAAATTCGAAAGCTCACCATTATAGAAAACAGTCGAATTGTTGTTCAACTAGGACTCTCTGTCCTCTTCCTCTTACAAGGAAAAGGAGTGATGGGAGTACTACTCGGAACACTATACGGAACAGTACTCATGAGCCTTGTAAGCCTCTTTATGTACTACAGCATTCGACAGAAATACAACCTACCATCCCTAGGGGAAATCATAGGTATACATAAGTTTTCACATATATGGAACCTTGGTAAAGATGGAATATGGATCGCAATTGATAAGAATGTCGGCAACCTCTATCCAAACCTCTTCCTTGTTGTCCTTGGAATGTTTGTACAAGAGTCTATTGTTGGACTCTTCCGTCTTGCATTTAAACTGGGAAACCTACCCTCATCATTTGTACTCAGTAATATCAGCAGACTTTCTGCTTCTGTTATCCCAACACTATCCAGCAGTGGTGCAGGACTGAAGAAAAGTATCGTAAAACTCGCTACGTACTCCAGCCTTATTCATGTAAGTGCAACCGTTGGCGCACTTGTTGTTGTGCCGCCACTTATTCCTATTGTATATGGTGCAGACTTTAGTGTCGCTGTATATCCATTTATCGTCATTGCCTTATTGCATACCACTAGCGTAGCACACATGATTATGACTCCTATTTTGAGATTATACTCACGGATCTACTATGCTACTGTATTTAATATTGTTGCACTTTCTTGTTCTATGGGAGCATTTATTGTATTAAAAGAGCACATAAAAATAACGTTTGCATTGTACTCTGCCCTCATCATCTATCATTGCATTCTTATCTTAGTGATACTCCCAACATTCAAGTTAACACAAAAATAGCTTACTGAAGCTTAGTATAAAGCTCCTCCAAAGACTGCCCTGCTTTCTCAATACTATATTTCTGAAGAACTACTTCTCGATATTTTTGCCCTCTACTCGCTCGCTCTTCTAACGAAAGAGAAAGATAGTCTAAAATTTTCGTAACAACTGTATCTGTATCGCGTACAGGAGAAATTAACGACTCATCAATAGGGCGAAGTACTTCGCGTACAGCGCCAACATCAAATGGAAACGGAGGAATCCCTGTACTGAGCGCCTCGATAATAGACAACCCAAATCCTTCATATAAAGCAGTAAGTACTAAAGTTTTTGAATCCTGAACCAACGAAACTAACTGATCCTGTTCAATCATTCCAAACATAGTCACGCCTGGAATTGTAGAAAGAATATCCTGTTGTTCTTGAGAGCGCCTACCTACATCTGCAATCTTCTTTCCTTCTCCAGAAAGTTTTGTATATACCTCTGCAAGATACGGAAAACCTTTTCGTGGATGAATAAAAGATCCAAGTGCAATAACCTCATACTGTGCATCATCTTTTCCAAGAGGAAACATCTCTCCATCAACACCGTTATAGACAACATGAATATTTTTAGCAGGACACTGATAATCATCTTGAAGCCTCTTCGAGGATGTTTCAGATACTGTCATGACATGTGGCATTTTGCGACAAAGCTTCTTCTGCCACCTTACAAGCAAGGCATACTTCGCTCTCCATTTTAATCCTTCCAATAATCCACTTTCGGCAATCGCCACTTCTCTATCAACAGTTGCAGGATGATGAACCGTGTATAGAACCGGGACCCCTGTCTTTACAAGATCAAGCATCTTTGTCGCCATGGTTTGGTTTAGATGAATAACATCAAATTGCTGCCAAAAAGGATCAGTCGGTGGATACTTCTTTAATAAATAATGTGCATACAAATAGTCCGCAAAACCATAGTAATACGAGCCAATTCTCTCTCCTAGGGTTAATACTTTAACATTACTTGGTAGGTCTGGATTTTTTGGCTTTGTTCTGTTAGTGAGAATCGTAAACTCTGTATTTGGACACGCAGCCAGTAAAGGCAGGTGGTTTCCCCCTTTGTAAACATCAAGGCTCTGACTAAGAATACAAACACGCATAAGCCAATTGTATCAAAGCGCCATTTTAACTGCTACTCTAAGCCCATGAAATTTACGACCTCATGGGATGATGGCTACGCACTTGATATGAAGATATCTAAGCTTCTCAACACATATGGTGCAAAAGGAACATTTTATCTGTGCCCCCAAAAGCAGCACGGCAAAGAAATGCTCGGCCCAGATGACATTGCAACCCTTATAAAAGAGCATGAGCTCGGCGCACATACTATCAATCATCCAAAGCTCACATTGATCACTGCAGAAAAAGCGAGAGAGGAAATTTCTGAAAGTAAAAAGCGGATTGAAAAACTCAGTGGCAAATCTTGTGACATGTTTTGTTATCCATACGGAGACAGTAATGATGAAATTGAAAACATCGTAAAAGAAGCAGGCTACAAAGGTGCACGAGGAACAGCCCAGATGTTATTTGCATCTGACAATGAGTATCAACAAAATACAAGCCTGCAAATTGCACCATTCCCAAAGAGGAAAACTCACTCACGCTGGTGGCATAAGCTAGATCAATACGGCCCTTTTCGTGTAAAAAGAAAATTAATCAAAACCTACGGTATTCCACTGAGGGAATGTACCACCTGGTTATCTCTTGCGAAGGCAATGTTTACATATGCACAAAGTACCAACCAACCCTACTTTCATCTTTGGGGACACAGTCATGAAGTTGAAAAGTATGATATGTGGGAAGAGCTCGAAGCATTCCTTAGATTTGTAACAAAGCAAAAAGATGTTGAGCATGTAGTAAACAGCTCCTTATTATAAGGCATAAAGTATGCTATTTTTTTCGTGCTACAAGATATGTGTTGCAATATAAATTCTGTGGATTACCAGAATACCTGTCGATAAACTCAAAAACTACGCGTACGGCGCGGTAAATGTTCCTTCTCAAGAATCCATGTGGTTTTTTATAGGGACTACAAAAACAAATGCGCCAACACGACTCAAAAAGAGACGCTGCTCCGCCTACTCCCCACACTCTTACAATCTCACATTGATCAAAAAGTGAAGCCATACCAGCTGTAGAAAATCTGAAATAATCTTCAGGATCTTGATGATAAGGAAACATGAATGGTGCCCCCACAATACAGCACCCCCCCCGACCTAAGAACTCGTTGTAATTCTGATGCAACAACCCACGGTTTTTGCACATGTTCTAGTAC
Organism: bacterium; assembly: GCA_027592135.1. Lineage (GTDB taxonomy): Bacteria > Patescibacteriota > Gracilibacteria > Peribacterales > Peribacteraceae > UBA2170. Next base: position 9,272 of record JAQCIJ010000017.1, read on the forward strand.
CATTGTGCAAATTACAGTGTCAAATTCTCCATCCTTATATGAAAGATTATGCGCATCTACCACTCGATCAATATGTGGTGCCTCAAAAGAATCACACGCCACGTATTCTGCAATGTGTGGTGTAAAAATATCTTTATATTTAGAAGAACCAGCTCCAACATCAAGAAGTCGTCCCTTTAAATAAAAGGGGGCAATCTCCTCTAAAATTTCACGCGTATAAAGTGGCTTGGCCTTTATCTGAAACATAAAGACATTAAATATCCATTAGATGCTAAAAGCAAAAATATAATCCTTTTTACCGAACAAAGTGAATCAACCACTTCGTAAATGCGCTTGGTGGTGCATCAACCCCATTTTCAGAAGAAATACCTATTGCAGGAGTTTGCACTGCATAATCTAACGCATGGGTAACACCGTATTGGTCAAAAACTGTACGCAAACCTTTGTCACGCAAATCTTCAATCGTAAACTCACGAAAGAGAACAAGCGTTCTATTGCTCAAAAGAGCAAGGGATTCCACATCACTTGGATGCGCATCAATGGCCACAATACTTTCCTTGGGTAGTGCCTTCAGAATCGCAGCTGTACCTCGTAGGTCTGCCACAGTACTTCGTCGATACCGTGCAGCAAACTCGTATCTGTTTGCTTGTAGTAACTGCAGTACGCACACCGCAACCAAGACTCCAGTCATGAGCCCTACACCAACCTTTTTCTGCATAGTACTCAGCTCTGCAATGCCATACCCCACAAATAGTGCAAACACCCATGCAATATTCATGAAGTGTTCTCTCTCATACATGAGTACAAAACGAATAACGACATACATCGATACTACAAGCCCGAGTAGCCACATTACAAATGATCTATCTCTTTTATACAAAGCAATAATACCTGGTAAGGCAAAGAGCCATAAAAATACCCCGCCTGCCGTTTGCCTCTGAAAGAACGGAGGAATGTCATGCACAATCAACCACATACTGAGTCGAATACGCCTCAAAACACTAGACTCTAAACCATACGACAACATCACTTTTTCGTCAGCCATACGATCTGAAAAAGATTTATCTTTTGCATCGGAAATAAACTGCACATCATATACCTCTCTATTAAAATAATATGTATATGGATCTGGATACAGGTGCAGATACGTTTCGTTTGCAATCGCTTCAGCCCTCGGCCAGACACGTGCAATGTTTTGGTTAACGGGATATCCAAGTGTCGAAATGTCACTAATATACGGAAGTATGTACACCGCTACTGCAGCAACAAAGAAAACAGTCCCACCTATCCACTGCCTCTTCCACAAAAATGTAACACCAATCCATGGAATCATAATGAGAAATACATCTTTCGCACTAATAGACGCACCGAATAGCAACCCTGCAATAAGAAACGCTATCATTGGGCGCTTATCTTTTAACCATACAAATGCAGCACCAGATGCAGCAAGGCATGTAAGAGCAAGATTGTAATTATCAAACCATGCCGCTTCCCGAAAATACACAGGCATCAATGCTGTAATAATCAATGTCGCCCATGCAATTTTTGATCCAAAGAGTTTCAATACCGTAGCCCACCAAAGAAGCATTCCCATTGCGAGCACTGCACTGCCTGCAATCGTCCACAACACAAGGTCTCCCCATGCTATCCACTGCGAAAGCCATGCAATAAGTACGCGACTGAGTCGTCCATCTGCTGCACTCGGTACGCCAATTATTGAGATAAGATCCGTCGATAGTATACGTCCAAGAGTATCGGTAAAACTAAACATTCCCGTCTCTGCAAAATTCCTCGCTTCCATGTGAGGGAAAAATCCAAACCCATCACCCATCAAAAGGGCAGGTGCACTCCAAACAAATATGAGCCCCGCGCAAAACAAACCCGCGAGAAGAAAGTGCCAAGAGGAGCTGAGAGAAGAGTTTTTCATGGGCGAATGAGCAAAAACACTTTACTATTGAAGTGATGGCAAAGCGATGGATTCTTCGGCTTTTGAAGCTCATTGGAGTAGGGATATTTGTCATAATTTTGAGCCAGATCGACCATCAGGCACTAATTTTGCAACTTAAATCAGTAAATATGATCTTACTTGGAACATCGATGCCTGTGCTCTTTTTGATTTACTACTGCAAAACAGAGCGATTTCGCTCACTTGTTCAGGCAGGTAAAGTTGCCCTTTCTCGCGCAGAAGCATGGAAGATCTTTAATATCGGTGTCTTTCTTGCGGGTATCACACCAGCAAAGCTCGGAGAACTTGGACGCGCCGCGTACCTCAAAAATGCAGGCGTACAAACCGCAATGGCATTCGCCATCTCTATCGTGGACCGACTATTTGATGTCGCATGCATCGGGATCATTGGTATTGTAAGTGTCGGCATACTCTTTGGATGGCAATTCACAATTGCTCTTCTTATCCTCGGACTCATCGCCTCTTTCATTGGATGGATACTCTGGAGAAAAGTAAAAAAAATTCAGTGGATAAATGCTGCAATTGTTCCTGCAATGGCGTGGACACTTCTGTCGTGGAGCCTCTATTTTCTGTGGGCAATTCTCATCGCGATGTCTGTCCATATTGATGTGTCGATCCCCGTGTTGATTTCTACATTTACCATCACCGGAATTATTTCTCTTCTTCCAATTGCTCCTTCAGGTCTCGGCACACGCGATGCAGCACTACTTTTACTCCTCGCACCATACGGTATCAGCGCAGCGCAGGCAGTTTCACTGGCCTTCCTGATGTTTATAAGCATCATCTTTAGTGGGTTTCTTGGAGGATGGTATTGGCTGAAAGGGGTACGATAGATATATGAAAACGTGGACTCTCAAGCAAGTGGCAGACCACTGGAACAACAGCCCAGACTATGATGCACAAAATGCGAAGATCGATTCGTACTTCCGCCGTTTCAAAGATAGTGCTCCACTCTTTACGATTCCAGAGAACGCAAAAGTACTCGACTGCGACTGCCGCACAGGGAACGGAACCGTGTTCATGAAAAAGAAATACCCAACTGCAAACTTTCGATGCGTTGCAATGGCACCGTCGTTTAAAGAGCGCGCCGAAAAAAACCTGCAGGCACATAACCTCGATGTCGAGGTCTCTGTCATGACGCAGCTCCGACAGCCATTTGATGACGAACACTTCGACACCATCCTCACCTACGAAACTCTAGAACACGTCCCATGGCCGACAAAGTACATCGCAGAACTCAGTCGTATTCTGAAATCCGGAGGAACAATGGTGCTCACCACCCCAAACGTGCTCTGGGAACCTGTGCACTGGTTATCGGCAACTTTGCACCTCGACCATGGAGAAGGTCCACACCGAATGGTGCCACGAAAAGAAATCTTAAGCGCACTCAAGGCAGCAGGCTTTACGGTTGATACCGAACGAACCTTTGTGCTCATCCCTGCAGGACCAACTTGGCTCCTTAGCTTCGGATATTTCCTCGAAAAGATCTTTCCTGAATGGCTCATGCGCATCCTCGCACTCAGACGCACATTTGTGTGCACAAAAACAAACGACATCTGGCCTGCCACGCATAGTCCAGAAGACGACGTGTGGTGGCATAAACTCAAAACTGAAGTTGTAGATACAGGACTCGAGACTCAGTGTGGAACAGCAGTAGGTGTATCAGAGGGAACTCTGCAGTATGAAGAGCAAAATGGAGTGCCGACTGTTGTAAAAATGAACAACACCAAAGCTGTTCCGAAGGCCTCGTACGACGCTTGCCCAGGCAGGTATTGCAACTTCTCTGACCTCAACGAGTTTGTATTTGGGAAGCAGCCAGAGAACATGCTCGCAGGTGTCGTCGAAAAAGCATACATCGGTCATGCAACGGATGAGTCCATCAAAAAAAATGGTGCATCGGGTGGGGTTATTACGCGAACACTGATCCACTTACTTGAAACAAAAAAAATTACGGGTGCTGTAGTATTGCGAATGAGCAAAGACGAACCATGGAAAGCAGTGCCGTTTGTTGCACGCACCAAAGAAGAAATTCTCTCAAGTGGTGGAAGTGTCTATAGCCTCACCCCTACAAATACTATTCTCTCAGAACTTGCAAACGAAGAAGGTCCACTTGCATACGTAGGGCTACCCGACCAAGTAGCAGGTATTCGAAAACTACAACAGCTAAAGCATCCAAGTGTCGCAAACATTAAGTACGTTCTTGGTCCATACACCGGAACACAAATGTACTTTGAAGCTATCCGCAGCTTCCTTCGTAGTCACGGCGTAAAATCTGAAACCGAAATTGCAGACCTCAAGTATCGCGCAGGGCAGTGGCCAGGATACTTGCAGATCACACTCAAAAGTGGACGCGTGCTCAAGGCAGAAAAGTTTTACTACAACTACTTGATCCCCTTCTTTATAACATCAGGGTCTTTGCAACTGTGTGATTTTACAAACGAGCTTACAGACATCTCTGTCGGGGATGCGTGGAGTCCAAAGTACGAGGACCTTAAAGGAGGACACAGTGTTATCCTCGCACGTACCAAAGAGGCAGTATCACTGCTGGAGTCTATGAAACAAGCAGGTGAACTATCACTGGAAGAGATAACACTGACACAAGCACTCGATATGCATGGCCACATGATCGACCTCAAGAAGCGTGGTTCCTTTATTCGCAATAGCCAGAAACCCGTTGCTCCTGACTATGGGTACAAGCCCACACATATTCCTGCCTCCAGAAAAGCAGTGGAACATGTACTTGGAACATTCTTTTGGATTGGACGCATGCCACTTGCACGTTTCGTTATAGAACACCTCCCGCTCAGCATAGTTGGTCCGTGCTTCAATATTCTTCGTAAGACTTGGAAGAATGCATCAAAGCCAACTAAACGAAAAGGGCTCTCTGAGATGAAATTTACTATAGATTCCCCTTAATACTTGTCTCTTAATACGTAATACTGTTCCCATGATCTCCCTCCTCATTCCCGCCTTCAACGAAAAGGAAGCGATAACCGAAACAATCGTCAAAGCACACGACGTGTTTTCTGGTATGGGCGAAGAATTTGAGATCTTGATTATTAATGATGGAAGCACCGACGGAACGCAGAAGATCCTAAGCAATGTAAACATGCCGAATGTGCATATTCTGAATCACTCACAAAATAAAGGATACGGAGCATCTATGAAGACTGGTATCCGCAGAGCAAAAGGCGACCTGATTGCGATTACTGATGCAGACGGCACGTACCCCATTGTCGACTTTCCAAAACTTCTGAGTACGCTGAAAGAGAAAGACGCAGACATGGTTGTTGGAGCAAGAACAAAAAAAGGGGTACAGATCCCACTCATTAGACGTCCTGCAAAAGCAGTGATCAATGTTTTAGTCAATAGCCTTAGTGGCCGCAAAATCCCCGACAATAACTCTGGTATGCGTATCTTTAAAAAGTCTATAGCAGAAGAGTTTATGCATCTCTATCCACAAGGATTTTCATTTACTATCACGATTACTTTGGCTGCAATCACAAGTGACTACAACGTGATCTACGTTCCTATCGACTACTTCAAGAGGCAAGGAACAAGCTCTATGTCCTCTGGGCTCAACGGCATAAAGCATTTCCTTAACTTCATCGGGCTTATCATTCGTATCACCACCTACTTCAGGCCACTTAAATTTTTTGTATGGCCAGCCACTCTCCTCTTTTTAGGGGGAATTGCCTACATTGGATACACTGTCAAAATGGAATCAAACGTCTCTGATGCGGGAATGCTGATGATTCTAACAGGAATTCAGATAGGTCTTTTCGGTATACTTGCAGAGGTTGTTGTCAGACAAGGGCGGGCAAAAAAATCATAAAATACAAAATATCTAACTTTTATTCCTTAATTCCTTGACCAGAACGTCTTAAAATGTAAAATTCCCCAGCTCCCTCCCAACTGGTACGAATATCGTGCAAAGGGGAGGCAGATACTTGAATCCCCTACGTACTACTAATTGGCTTTTGCCCTTCAGTATCTATGTGGGCGAGAGCTCCTTCACAGCATCGTAGAGTAGAAAATATTATATCCATCTCTTTTGCTTCCGAGCTTAAGAGCATGGATTCACCCTATAGTAGCGTTCGCGCTCACTATGGGGCTCCACTAAATTAAAATTATTATACTAACTTCGTTAGTATTCCTTTGAACCGTCACGCCTCACTTGTGGGGCGTGACAAACTCAAAACACTTCTTTTTGAAGAGTTTGATCCTGGCTCAGAGTGAACGCTAGCGGTGCGCCTAACACATGCAAGTCGAGCGACTCTTCGAGAGGAGCGGCGAACGGCTGCGTAACACGTTGGTACCTGCCTCGTACTCAGGGATAACACACCGAAAGGTGTGCTAATACCGGATAGTCCCGAAAGGGTAAAGCTTTCGCGGTACGAGAGGGGCCTGCGGCCTATCAGTTTGTTGGTGAGGTAAAAGCTCACCAAGACGATGACGGGTAGCTGATCTGAGAGGATGATCAGCCAGAATGGGACTGAGACACGGCCCATACTCCTACGGGAGGCAGCAGTGAGGAATCTTCCGCAATGGGGGCAACCCTGACGGAGCGACACCGCGTGAAGGATGACGACCTTTTGGTTGTAAACTTCTGTTCTGAGGGACGAAATTATTGACGGTACCTCAGGAGAAAGCACCGGCTAAATCCGTGCCAGCAGCCGCGGTAATACGGATGGTGCAAGCGTTACTCGGAATTACTGGGCGTAAAGCGTCCGCAGGCGTCTTGAAAAGTCTGACATTAAAGTTCGGAGCTCAACTCCGTGATGTGTCGGAAACTCTCGAGATAGAGTCATACAGAGGCAACTGGAATTACGTGTGTAGGGGTAAAATCCGTTGATCCACGTAGGAACGCCAAAAGTGAAAACAGGTTGCTGGGTATGTACTGACGCTCATGGACGAAAGCGTGGGGAGCGAAGGGGATTAGATACCCCCGTAGTCCACGCCGTAAACGATGTGTGCTCGATGTCGGATGTTCAATCATATTCGGTGTCCAAGCTAACGCGGTAAGCACACCGCCTGAGTAGTACGATCGCAAGATTAAAACTTAAAGGAATAGACGGGGACCCACACAAGCGGTGGAGCATGGGGTTTAATTCGATGATAAGCGGAGCACCTCACCTAGGTTTGACATCCTCCAAATTGACTAGAAATAGTTAAGTGCCGCAAGGAATGGAGTGACAGGTGATGCACGGTCGTCGTCAGCTCGTGTCTTGAGATGTACTGTTAAGTCAGCAAACGAGCGCAACCCTCATCCTATGTTGTTATTTCATAGGAGACTGCCGCCTCCAAGGCGGAGGAAGGTGAGGATGACGTCAGATCTGCGTGTCCCTTATACCTAGGGCAACACCCGTGCTACAATGGCTGGTACAAAGAGCAGCGAACTCGCGAGGGTAAGCAAATCTCAAAAAACCAGTCTCAGTTCGGATTGAAGTCTGCAACTCGACTTCATGAAGTTGGAATCGCTAGTAACCGTAAATCAGCTACGTTACGGTGAATATGTTCCTGGGTCTTGTACTCACCGCCCGTCAAGTCATGAAAGGCAGGGGCACCCGAAGCACTCTTACCCCTCGGGGGGGGTACCACGGTGAAACTGCTGATTGGGACTAAGTCGTAACAAGGTATCCGTAGGAGAACCTGCGGATGGAACACTTCCTTACCAGGGAAATATCTTTGGTAGCGTGCTCTGGACAGTGTCTGAAGCCAACACGCATTTTGATTGCTCGAGAGACACTCTTTCGTGTTCTGATTCTTTTTTACCCGCCGAAGCTCGTATGAGCGTAGGTGGGCCGAGATAAGGAATTGGGATACGGAAGCTCGGGATCATTTCTACTTCTACGGTGCTGTGAAAGGGCTTTTGCTATGCAAAAGTAGTTTCACCCTAAGCAAAGTCGAATGGGTGAAGCAGCTCTTTTTTATCATAAAAACATGATAGAAATATCAAAAATCAGTACAATAAAAGCCATGCTCAAAAAGCGCTCCACCAATATCGTCCTCATAGGCATTGTCCTCGTAATAGCCAGCTTCGCACTGATCTTCGTCTCTGCACGTAAGACAGAAGAAGGATGGAGAAGTGTCCGTGGTAAGGTAATGTTGCAGCTTATGCCTGCTACGCATAAAGATAATATTGATGTTGTTCACCGGCCATTTATTACAGAGGTTGATGTCGGTGTTGTTATAGATGCAGATAAAAAATATCAATTCGTAAGCACAGAAATATTAGAACAATGGGGTATCGATGAAGACACACTCTACGCACAAGCGAGTAAAAATCTCGATGCCATTTCGCACAACATCAAAGTAGAAGTAGCCCAAGCAAGTGAGACAGATAAAACAGCAAAGTATGTCATTGTCGAACTCGATGACGGCTACGCAGCCACACGAATCTTAAGTGATGGCGTACGCAAAGCTATAGCCCGCGAGCTTGGTGATTCCTACATTGCAGCGATTCCCACACGCGATTTCCTGATCTTCTGGCACAAGGACTTTGCATTATTTGATGCATTTTCTGCACAAGTACAAAGCGAATTTGATGCAGAAAAGGAGTATCCCCTTACCTCAACAATTCTCTTTGTCGACCAAAACGGTGTACAGGAGATGTTGAAGAGTGAGAAGTAATGTGTAACTCTACCCTCCCCCGCACCTCTTCATCCACAATCTTCTTCGTCAAATCTCCCAAAAATCCTAACACATACATCTGCCTCGCCTGCTCCTCATCTATGCCTCGTGATGCAAAATAAAATACATCCTCCAGTGTTACCCGAGAGATCGTCGCACTGTGACTCGCTTTGACATCATTGGTTTTAATCTCAAGTCCCGGGATAGCATCAACCTTTGCCGTACTATCAAGCATGAGAACATCTTCTGTTAAATACGTATCAGTACCAGCGCCTTCTAAGCCAATAGCAATGAATCCATTACACTTCACGTGTGCACTCTTCTCTGCGACGCCTTTCATCGTAATCTCCCCTCTTCCATCTGCTGCATCAAATATATTACGGGCACTAAGTACATGCTTGTCAGTACCTGTTGCATAGAACACCCAGTCGATATCACTCGTTGCACTGCGCCCTTGTAAATGCGACTGCACGTGATGCTCGACTTCGGATGCCAATGTAACATTTTGAAACGTGATCGTTGCCCCTTCTTGAACACTACTCCGCTGAACAATGCTTCCCGATGTTTGCTGAATACACACAATAGTCACAGAGGCATTGCGCTCTACGATAACTTCCATACGAAAGCTCGCACGCGCAGTAACTTCTACCGTTGCCTGAGCATCTTCTTCGACAACAATGAAGAGGTGTGTCGGCTCTTCTATCATTTGCGTCATAGGCTCTCGATGCAGGGACCCTGCTTTAATGCGTACAACAGATACGTGTGTATCTGCTTCTACATCTAACAATGATCCAAGTTCTGGTGTGTCCATATGGCGATACTGTAGCCTATTTTATGGTAACTGCTCACTGACTTTGTACTATTTTGGCTAATGGCAAATGAATTTGCCACATTATACACACCTGTTAGCCGGCTTAATGGCAACGAATAAATCCATACGAGAGCTGGCAGGGACCGGAGAGGAATTGAAAAAAATAGATGATCCTCAATTACAATCTATGGTCATCCAAGTTCTTGATAGCACACCAGCAGCTATAGCAAATATCGCCTTGGATGAAACATCAGCATTGCATACCGGTCTTGCCTATTTAATTGATAATCAAGTGCTTAACACAGCACAGTACGACCATATCTCCAGAGCAATAATTACATCTCAACCAGAAAAAAGAGCGGAGCAAGGATTAATAAAAAAAATTGTCAGACTTACGTCAGCAGGTTGTGCTGGATCTGTCCGCACTCTTCTTGGATGGAATGATGCAACGGGAAATAGTATTGATGCAACAGTCTAAAAGAGTACAGTAACTTCTATGGGTAGAAAGAATGCAGAACACCAACTTCTAATGAATTTTACGTATGAACCAGTGCATCATACACACCTACAAAAACCACCATACTTTAGAGAGAAGAGTCCTGATGATCCTGATGATGAATTCCCTTCTCCAAGAGAGGCATTTCAAACGTTGGTAAATCCACTATTGCAACAAGGATTATCCGAAGAACAAATCCATCCAAAATTGCATGCATTTATGAAAAAACAGCGTTGGTTTCTCGGCCAAATATTACTAAGGTTACCAATTGTAAAAGGGGTAGAAAAAATACAAAGAGATAATGCTTCTGTCTTTCATGCGATTCTCAATGATCTGACAGAATTGGAATGTGCTTGGCATACATTCGAGCTGGACATCTCAGCACAAGCGGACAACATGCATTTACCTCTCCACAGCAGAAATTTTGCCAAATGGTTCCGCGGAAGAATGGGTCAATTTAGACGAGAAATGCCTGATATATACAAGAATTTATATACTTGCAATCACCAGTAATATTGCGTAATATGCTTTAGTCAACCTTCCCAATAAAACCATGCCAGGAAAAGAAACCCGTACAGTAGACGATGAGACAGCATATGGAACAGGCCCAGGAGTAGATCCAATGCCTACACCACCTATGTCAGAAACTGAACTACTTACTGGTGACCCAAGAGCTGCTTCAATGGAAACTGCTCCTGAGGTGTTTGCATTGCTCGCTGATGAAACATCCGAAACTGGCTCAGCCCCTATTCCAGAAGAAACACCAGTAGAAGTAGCTCCTCATGGAATGCCAATGTATGAAATCGAAATGTCAGGTGATATCCATGGACGAAAAGGTCGCCACGAATAAGCAGTTGTTTGACTTCAACTAACCAAAAGTAGACTGCTTGGATGTACCAAGAAATACCGTACGTAGAGAAGTTCCTGATATTTTTTGTAAAGTAGATCGCGATGGACATTCGAACGATAAACGAGAATCCAAAGACCAACGCAGTAGGACAAAAACAGAATCACAAAGCGAAAAACGAAGACAGAGTCCTCGTAGAAAAGTAGGAAAGAAATAACTATCCAACGCTCCCTTCCATTTCCATCTCTATCAGCCTATTCATCTCCACTGCGTATTCTAAAGGAAGTAAACGGACGATCGGTTCAAGAAATCCGTTAACGATCATCGCCTTTGCCTCTTCTTCATTAATCCCACGAGACGTCAGATAAAACACATCCTCTTCACTAAGCTTTCCAACGGTTGCTTCGTGGGCAACGGTCACATCGTTATTGCGAATTTGAATATCGGGAATCGTATCAGAGCGCGATGTTTCATCGAGAAGTAATGCATCACACTCCACACTTGCTGTGCAATCATGTGCGTTCTTTGCAATTTTTAGTAAGCCCCGATACACAGAAACACCTCCATCTTTACTGATACTTTTTGATACAACATTAGAAGACGTATGCGGTGCCTGGTGAATCACTTTCGCACCCGTATCTTGCCACTGACCTTTGTTTGCAAATGCGAGTGCCATGTGGTCACACCGTGCTCCTTCACCTACAAGCACACTACACGGATACAGCATCGTCACACCCGAACCCATGTTCCCTCCTATCCATTCCATCGTTGCATCTTTTTGAACAATCGCACGCTTAGTATTCAGGTTATACGTATCACGACTCCAGTTTTCTACTGATGAGTACCGCGCTTTGGCACCTTCTTTTACAAAAATTTCTACACACCCAGCATGCAATGCTTGTGAACCATACTTGGGAGCACTGCATCCTTCGATGTAATGCACATCGGCACCCGCCTCTACGATAATCAACGTATGTTCAAACTGTCCCATGTTCTTTGCATTCATTCTAAAATACGCCTGCAGAGGCTCTTCTACCGTTACGCCTTCTGGTACATGCAAAAACGTTCCCCCACTCCACACAGCCCCATGCAAAGCCGCAAACTTGTGGTCTGTATTAGGGACACACTTCATAAAATGTTCGCGCACAATCTCTGGATGTTCGTGCACGGCTTTGTCCATATCCAAAAATACCACACCCAAGTCTTCCCATTTTACTTTCAGTGAATGATACACCATGTCACTTTCGTACTGCGCACCCACACCTGCAAGCATCGTACGTTCAGCCTCTGGGATTCCCAGTCGATCATAGACACGTCGAATATCTTCTGGAACTTCATCCCAGTTATCCGTCTCTTTAGACCCCGCACTGGCATAATAAATAATGTCGTCCAGATCTAATGTCGAGAGATCTGCACCCCAAGTCGGTAATGGCTTCTCTGCAAAGATTTTGAGAGACTCTAGCCGGTGTTCTAACAGCCACGCAGGCTCGGACTTATCAGCACTGATCTTCCGCACCAATGCTTCGGATACTCCTCGAATAGCTCCATCGGCATATGGAGATGGATTTGCGGAGTCAAAAACATCACGAGAAAGGCCAGAGAATACGGACGGATCAGTCATGAAACATGATTATAGCAGTAAAAAGGCTCAAATAAGAGAAAGTACACTTTAGTTTCTTGCCAAGACCCTCTGCTCTCCATAACAATAGAGCCGTACTTTTTCCCACCTACCCTCATGGATTACAGCTCACTATTTGACGGAGACGACGAATGCGGATGCGCAGGCTCTCACGGAGACGACTCTGCAGCTCCTGCTGCAGAAGAAGCAAGCGAAGAAGCAGCTGAGTAAGTCATACTCATATCAATATCAAAAGGCCTTCCGGGGTCTTTTTGATTATGTATACTAAACCTCATGACACACGACCTCACAGAAGAAGAGATGAAAGAAGTGTTAGCAACACAGGTGCTCGGCCATCTTGCCTGCTGCGAAGACCACCTCCCGTATGTCGTCCCAATGGCCTTCGCCTACAAGGCAGGAGTGCTCTACGGGCAAACAGTTGACGGAAGAAAAACAGACATTCTTCGTAGTAATCCCAACTGCAGCTTTCATGTTGGAGATACGAAGGGACAGACATGGAGAAGTGTCTTATGCGAAGGTGAATTTGAGGAGCTCGACTTTGCATCCCTCAATGATAAAGAATCTATTGATGCTATTACGTACCTCAGTGACCGGCTTGCAACGGTGCAAGGGGTTGTCGGCATAAACATTCCTATTGATACCGAAGGAATGCCTGTTCCACTGACTATAGATGGGAAGAAGGCTACTCTCTTCCGAATTATCATCACACAAATGAGTGGCAGAGGAGGTAGATCGCAATAAGAATCATTCTTTACATAAGTTTCTTTGACAATAGATTGTACTGTCTGTACATTTCAGTACTTAACACTATTCAACCAAAAATCTCATGGGATTAAACTCCTCTCTCAACCGTCTTCTAGCAGATCCAGATGCGCGCGAACGCGCAGTGCTAGAAACAGATCTCGACCATACAGAAGACAAAGTAGAAGGTAATGCAACACCATCATTCCTTAATACCCTTGCAGGAGATTTAGATACGCGTGTAGTGGGTATTCACAAAAATACAAATCAACGCCTTATCATTGTTACGCAAGACAAGACTCTACTCACTCTAAAAAGAAACATTGCGCAACTGGGTAAAAAAGAATGGATAGCTCCACTTTCAACCCTATCTACTATTGTCATATCATTAGTAACATCCAATTTCAAATATGCCCTTGGTCTTGGGCCTGCCGAATGGCGCGCAATCTTTATCGTCTGTGGCTTCGTCTCTTTTGGGTGGCTAGCAACATCTCTCAAGCGTTCAGTTGGGTCTAAAACCTTTCAC
>JAQCIJ010000018.1 GCA_027592135.1 bacterium
AATTGTATAGACATTGTCATACAAAATTTTACCTTCCAAGCGTGAGTGGAACTACGTTAAATTTGGCTCCGAAGGCTGGGTGTTTTCTGAACTGGTAAATGTATTCAAAAACCTCCATTCAGCACCGCACCAATTTTCCTTCTAATCATCTGTGTCATTATTATGTTTTGTTCAGAAAGCTGTACATCAATCCTGCTGGTCACAGGATTCATTTCGATGCGACCAATTTTTCTTGCATCTAAAACTTGGTTCAGTGCTGTCTCTGCGAGACAGAACAGGAAGGGGTCACGTGGTAGATGAGGCTTTAATGTTTCATATGCTGCAAGTGCTATCTGTAGTTCATTTTTATCTCCAATTCTAATGTATCGACCATATGCACTCATGAATTGTTCCAGGTTGTCCATAATGTCTGTACCTTCGGTTCCACCAAGTTTAAGAAGAGATGCCCACTGACGATTCTTTAGGCCATCGTATCCCAACTCACGAATTTTCCTACGCATTGCATCATGTTGTAGAGGGGCAACATGCATATTGCCAGGCAGAGATAGGGTGGGTTCGTTGACACCAACAAGACATTCAACCATTTCAACGTAGAGACGTTGCAAATCAACATCTTCTTGCATTGCCTCATTCGACAGTACTTCCATATCTAATTTCATATTATTAATATAATCTATATTTATATTTTGTCAAGTCTATGGCTCCCAAGTTCAAACATTCTTATAGAGCTTTTGGCAGATGCGAGGTAGGCGCACCTCTTTCCTCATGGTAAAAAATAATCTATAAATTAACACGTTTCTGTGATGCGTTAATACCTATTCGCAAGGCTTCTCTTTCAGCATCTATCCTTAACTGCATCAGGGTACGATACTCTGTGGAGAACCTTGGACTACGAAAAAACAGATTAGTAATTTGATTATTTGTGATGTCTAAATTTGCTGCAATATTAGCACGAACAAAGCTTTTCCAAAAAGAGGTTATCGTACGCTGAATGGGTATAAGCGGATGTTCATAAATAACTTTGCCTGCAAGTGTTTTATCGCCGTCAATACCAAAGACATGTCCAGTCTGTATTCCATCTTGCTTAATAGATCTATGAAAATATGAATCAAGAACAATGTACCTATTGAGTTCAGTGAAAGATGCTGCTGTTTCAATCAGTTCCCCTGAACCAATCATTCTCTCCTGAAATGTTTTCCTTTTGTACTTATCATCATTCTTCATCAGCTTTTTCGCAGGCTGATTATTATGTAAAGGATGACAAAATTGTTGCAAGCTTTTTTGGGTAAGCATATGAATTCCTACTGGTATACCTTTGTATCCACCCTCCGCTCTAATAATGTCTACCTCCGCACGTGCTAACAAAGATTGTGCATGTTCATTAGGCCAATCTGATAGGTCGAGAATATCAGACATGCTTTTTTGTAAATCATCAAAAGAACAGTTATTGGAAACAGCTGCAAGTAAATCAATATCATCATATCCATTTTCCCCAGTAAGATCTTGCAACGTCTCTGAAACACCATAAACACTACTACCTGTTGCAATAATAGAACATGTTGGAGCTATGCGATGCACATCGCTTGTAAATTGGGCTAAGCATTGAGAGAGAGTATCTTCCTTTTCTGCGTATGTCCCTGATATTGTATACGTAGCATTTTCATTCATTAATGTTAACCTAACATATTTTTAATTAATGTCAATAGTAGGCTCCCAAGTTCAAACATTCTTATAGAGCTTTTGGCAGATGCGAGGTAGGCGCACCTCTTTCTTGCTATCTTCCTGTACGGTCAGTGTTGAATTATATTTCATGGAAAATCCCATATTATCGCCACAGTAAAAGATGCTGCAACCTAAAGGCACAAGATTCTGTCGAGAGGTAAGATCAAGGTTCTCACTCGTTACCGAGTAACATCGGAAAGAGAAAGTTCATCGCGCTTGGCCTGGCGCTCCGCTAGATCTTTTGGCAGATGCAGGGTACTGGATGTAGAGAAATTAAGTAATCTATACCACAATTCAGGAAACGCGCATCTATCTGGCAACGTGTTGATGTGGTATACTTACCTGATCTCTAAAAAAAAACAGTAAATAATAAACACACAAGATAAATATATGTCAACGCACAGCCTCATGTTCGGTTGGGAATATCCTCCTCTTCATCTGGGGGGACTGGGGGTTGCCTGCCAAGGACTTGTGCGCGGGTTGCTACACCACGAAGTAAAGGTGACGTTGGTTCTACCGTATGAGTCAGAAACAGATGATGTGGAAGTACGTTTCCCTACTGATGAAATAGTACAGCAGCTCAGGATTTGCAGTATGTTGCAACCGTACAGCACCCAAGAATCTTTCGAAGCAAACATTCGCAAAGTCCCCAAAATCAAAAAGGATATCTACGGGAATGATCTGGGCGAAGCAATCTCCAACTACACAGAAATGAGCGTGAAGATGACCGAAGATCTCGATCCAGATATCGTCCATTGTCATGACTGGATGACGTACGAAGCGGGCAGGCGCGCAGCACAGCATCACAATGTTCCAATGGTTGCGCATATTCATGCTACGGAACTCGATCGCACAAGCAACGCACCGAACGAGTACATCTACAACCGTGAACGTCTCGGATTTGAGGCTGCAGATAAGATTATTGCTGTAAGTAACTACACAAAGAATGTTCTTGTCAGCCAATACGGCATCACACCAGAGAAGATTGTCGTCGTGCATAACGGCTCCTTTGATCTTGGACCTTCAGCTGAATTGATTGAATCCAAACGTCAGCAACATACCGATAACCCAATGGTGCTATTTCTTGGAAGACTCGTCACACAAAAAGGGGCGGTGCAGTTTTTGGAGATGGCAGCCGCAGTACACCAGATAAGACCCGAGGTGCAATTTGTCATAGCGGGCGATGGTCATATGTTGGAGGAACTAGTCGATGTCAGTCTACAATTTGGTTTACAGGATTCTGTCATCTTTGCTGGCAAAGTTGGATCAATGGAAGTGAAGCAGCTCTATACCCAGGCAGACTGTTTTGTCATGCCCTCGGTCTCCGAACCCTTTGGGCTTGTTGCCCTTGAGGCAATCTCTCATGGCACTCCTGTTATTCTTTCTCGTCAATCCGGAGCTGCAGAAGTAATCGATGATTGCTTTCAGGTTGATTTCTGGGACACGGCAAAAATGGCTGACTGTGTTCTGACGATTTTACGAGAAGAAGCGCTCGCACATCAACTTCGATCCTATGCCCCACGAATACTCGGCAAACTCACATGGCAGCGACAAGCTTCCATTGTGAATTCTTTGTATCAAGATCTGATCTACTGCTAATTATGCAACCAAACATTTGTTTCTACTTCCAGGTGCACCAGCCCTACAGACTCCGTGATCTTCGCATCACAGAGATCGGTCAGGGGGATATGGATTACTTTGATGAATTAAAGAATAAGCAAATATTCCGCAAAGTCGCAGAGAAATGCTATCTCCCTGCAAATGCACTCATGCTAGATTTGGTAGAGAACTATCCAGATTTTCGTATTAGTTATAGCCTCTCTGGAGTTTTTCTTGATCAGTGTAGAGAGTATGGGATGGATGTCCTCGAGTCATTCCAGAAACTTGCAGCGACGGGCAAAGTAGAGTTTCTTGCAGAGACGTACTACCACTCGCTTGCGAGTATCGTTTCGGTCGAAGAATATTGTCAGCAAATCAATAAGCATGTTGAGACGATTAAGGAATTGTTTGGCCAGACGCCAACAACCTTCCGTAACACCGAACTCATCTATAATAACGAGATTTCGCAGATGGCCCGCATGATGGGGTTCAAAGGAATTATTGCAGAAGGTGCAGATAGTGTTTTGCATGGAAGAAACCCAAACGATCCATTTCGACCACCGAGTTTTCGACTACCATCAAATATCGAACGTATTATTCGTGAGCACCGACCACTTGCAAAACGCTCACGTGATATTGCCGTTCTTCTGAAGAACTACAAGCTATCGGATGACGTTGCGTTTCGTTTTTCTGATAAAAGTTGGGTTGGGTATCCGTTGGACGCCCACACCTTTACGGATTGGCTGATGAGTAGCGGCGGAACAAGCGTAAACCTCTTTATGGACTACGAAACCTTCGGCGAACACCAATGGGAAGATACTGGTATCTTCGATTTTCTTAGGTCTCTTCCTGCTATTTGGCAGGAGCGAGGAATAAAAGCTGTGACGCCAT
This sequence comes from bacterium, assembly GCA_027592135.1. GTDB lineage: Bacteria > Patescibacteriota > Gracilibacteria > Peribacterales > Peribacteraceae > UBA2170. The sequence goes on from JAQCIJ010000018.1 coordinate 4,213, forward strand.
CGCAGTTGATAGCAGACTGGAAGAAAGAAAACACACAGGAATACGACGTGCATAACACGATCTCGTGGGCTGATATGGAACGTGATTTGTCTGCATGGACAGGGAATCATATTCAAGATGCTGCTCTTGGCTCAATCTATTCTTTGGAGGGTAAGGTGAAAGAAAGTGGCAATGAGGAATTGATCAATAGTTGGCGCAAACTTCTGACATCTGATCACTTCTACTACATGTGTACCAAGTACTGGAGTGATGGAGATGTGCATAAGTACTTCAGCCCGTACGACTCTCCATACGAGGCGTACCGCAGATACAGTCACGCACTTCATGATTTACGTTCCCGATTACACACCTAATGCCTCACGCACTCGTTATTGGAAACGGCTCTGTCCTCGCAGCATTCGATAAAGACCTTCAGATGCGTGATCTCTATTTCCCACATGTAGGGATGGAAGACCATACCGCCTATGGCGATGTGCATCGAACGGGTGTTTGGGTACAAGGAAAAGGATTCAAATGGTTCTCTGATCCCAGTTGGGTCATTACGCCGAGTTACAAACCAGAAACATTGGTAGGACATTCTCTACTGATCAACAAAGAGCTTGGCATAGAGATCATCGCGCACGACTACGTGCACCCTGTGAAGAATATATTGGTGCGAAATTTTCGTATAACCAGTATTGATGGCACAGAGAAGCAGGTGCGAGTGTTTTTTCATCATGACTTGCATATTTATGGAGATAAGCAAAAAGACACTGCGTTCTACGAGCCGTATACCAACTCTGTTATTCACTACCGTCAGAAGAGATACTTCTTGATTGGAGGAGAAACATCGGACCCGGTTGAATGTAGCACGGGGAGATTCTTGAATGAGTATGAATCGATTCTGCACAGTCGAGATCAAATACAAGCGTGTGGCATGTCGAGTTACAGCGTAGGAAAATCTGAATATCAAGGTAAAGAAGGAACATGGCGCGATGCAGAGGACGGCGAACTGAGTAATACAACTGTCGACCAAGGATCTGTCGATTCTACTATTGGTATTCACTGTTATATAAAACCGAATATCAAAACTGAAGTCACGATGTGGATGTGTTTAGGAAAGAATTTGCAGGAGGTTGTTGCTCTTCAGCAATATGCACTCAAAGAAGGGCAAGACCGCATGCAGCGCAACTGTCACAATTACTGGAAGAGTTGGGTGAACAAAACAAACATGGAATTTGGCTCACTCTCGTCTAAACTTGTGGATCTGTATAAGCGCAGTCTTCTCTTGATACGTTTACATGCAGACAACGATGGTGGATTGCTTGCTGCAGCGGATGCCGACATCATGGAATTCAATCGCGATACGTATACCTACGTCTGGCCACGTGATGGAGCATTTATTTCTCTTGCTCTCGATCAAGCTGGATACCAAGAAGTCACACGGAGATTCTTTGCCTTCTGTTGCAAGTCTCAAACAGATGATGGATACATGCTCCACAAATATAACCCCGACGGGAGTATCGGATCTACATGGCATGCTTGGTATAAGGATAAGAAAGCGCAGTTACCTATTCAAGAAGACGAGACAGCGCTCGTGATCTATGCGATGTTGAATCATTTTAAAAAAGTGCAGGATTTTGAGTTTCTTCAGAAAATGTTCGAGAACTTTGTGAAGAGTGCAGCACAATTTCTTCTGGATTTCCGCGAGAAAGAAAGTGGCCTCCCTCTCCCAAGCTACGATCCATGGGAGGAACATCGTGGAATCTTTACGTACACAACGGCAAGTACGATTGCCGGGCTCGAGGCTGCAGCGCAGATAGCCCATATGCTCGGTCATCATAATCATTCAGAGAAATACCACGAAGGAGCAGATGCCATGAAACAAGCCCTCCTCTTTCATTTATTCGACGAGGAAACAGGAAGATTTGTGAAGAATATCGATCGGCTCGATGGTAAAGAAACTGCACGGGACCTCACTCCAGATGCAAGCATTGCTGCTATTTGGAAACTTGGTGTTCTCGATCCTGCTGACAAACGTGTTGTATCGACAATGCATCAACTGCGCGACATGCTTACTGTCAAAACTGATGTTGGCGGATGGGCACGGTATACCAATGATTATTACCATTCCAAAGTAACACCTACAAAAGAAATCCCTGGAAACCCGTGGTTCATTACTACGCTCTGGTACGCACAATGGCTCATAGCTATTGCACAAAACCAGGAGGATCTCTCTGAGGCAAAATCTATTTTAGAATGGACAGCAAATCATGCATCGCCTTCCGGAATACTTGCAGAGCAACTACACCCCGAAACAGGATCGCCACTCTCTGTTGGTCCACTGACCTGGAGTCATGCAACGTATGTGGAAACTGTTATTCAATTTATTAATAAAGAGAAATCCCTTACATAAGCCAATGACAACACAATCCATTCTTGGCATAGATCTTGGTGGAACGAAAATCGATCTCGTACGATATGACGCAGAGACTTTTGAGGCGCAACAAAACATGCAATTAGAAACACATGCCGATAAGCTATGGGGACATGTCTATAACGATTTGCTCAGAGCAATCAAAGAGATTCGAGCAAATGATACTGTTGCGATTGGGATTGGTGTTCCCGGCCTTGTGCAGCAGCCCGACGGTATTGTTGTGACTATGCCAAATATTCCAGGATCACAGGATATACCGCTAAAAAAACATCTCGAACGTGATACAAATCTGCACGTTGCTATAGATAATGATGCTAACGCTTTTGCTCTTGCGGAAGCACTAAACTCAAAATATGCAACACAGGGAGTTGTCGTGGGAATCACGATGGGAACAGGTGTTGGAGGAGGTATCGTTATTGATGGAAATCTTTTAAGAGGTGCACATGGCTATGCAGCAGAAATTGGTCATATGTTGCTAAGGCCTGGGGAGCCTCCATACGAAACAGATGATACGCGAGGAGACGTCGAGCAGTTTTTATCTGGAACGGCATTTGGTAAGCGGTGTGAGGCTGCAACGATTCCACAGGAATACATGGAAGGAGAAGTCTGCGCATTTATGCGTCCAGAAGTATTTCGAGAAGTTGCATGGATGTGCGTGAGCCTCAACTCGTTACTTGATCCTTCGTTGATTATCTTTGGAGGCAGTGCAGGAAAAGCGCTCAAACCACACTTAGCCGAAATTCAAAAGAATATGGCTCAGTGGTCTCTAGAGAGTATGCCACTCCCAGAACTTTCTATCGCCACAGTAGAAGATGCTGCAACCAGAGGAGCTGCGTTGCTTGCAATGGGATAGTCTGTAGTCTGTGCTACAAATATACACTATTCGTGTTGTATATTCATGTATTCCGTGGCTCTGGGTATGCTGTAAAACTCCCGATAACGAACATGTTCTCCTTCTCTCGCTGATAGGCGAAGTCGAGGATTGCTTGCTCATCAGAAGGAGAGAATTGACAAATCACAAGCTTACTGTACATCATTTGCTATTTTTGGTGAAAGCACTAATAAATATTATGATTGTGTTTGAACTTGGCTCCCCAAGTTGGGTGCTTTCCGAACTATCTACAATATATCAGCTGTGCAAGCAGATAGATATATCCAAGCTCCGAGTTGGGGTGCAGGTGATCTCCTAGAATGGTGTGATACCCATCAGAGTCTTGTGTATCTTGTCAATTTTCGTTGTTGGAAGGACGAGATTTCGCTGCTGCAATTTAAATGCAAAATATTTGCATTTAGAAATTATTTGCAATAAGGTCTGCTGCATGAAGCAAGCCACTCGCACTCTTCTTCGGCAATATAATCTGCGTATAACGCAGTCTCGTAGTCTTGTACTTCAGGCAATGCTTAGTACAAAAACTCCTCTGACGCATAAAGAGATTCACAGGAAAATCCTGAAAACAGACGGTAGTATTAGCCTCGTTACTGTGTATCGCATATTAGAAGCCTATGAGAACATTGGCTTGGTGCATCGGCATTTGAGTACTGGCTCTTTTATTCTTTGCTCCCTTCAAGGAGAAAAAGGGCATCACGTTATGTTGAGCTGCCAAGACTGTGGCACGGTTGCAGAGTGCATAGACAAAGACTTTTGCAAACATGAAGACCGTATTGCAAAAAGTGCAGGCTTTTCTCCAAAAGCACATCTAAGCGAACTCATCGGTATTTGTTCATCATGTTCTTAATTTCTATTTTTCTATGACTAATTTCTCCATATTCTTCAGTGTCTTACTCGTCAGCCTTGTATCACTCACAGGTGTGTTGTTTCTTTCACTCAACAAATCGTTTCTTCAAAAAATACTACTCTATCTTGTGAGCTTTGCTGTTGGGGCGCTATTTGCCAATGTCTTTTTTCACTTACTGCCTGAAATGACAGAAACCATGCCTGATGTACATACTGGCTTTGCCCTTGTATTACTCGGTATTGTTCTTTCTTTCCTTCTGGAGAAATGCATTCATTGGCACCATTGTCATAACTTGGATTGTAAACATACAGCACCTGTAGGAATTATGATGCTAGTTGGAGACGGTTTACATAACATCACAGACGGTATCTTAATTGCAGCAGCCTATCTTGTAGATACACAACTCGGCATAGCTACTACTATTGGTATTATTCTGCATGAGACTCCACAGGAGATTGGAGATTTTGCAGTCTTTTTACATAGTGGATGGAGTAGGAAGAAAGCATTACTTGCGAACTTCCTTTCTGCAATTACAGCATTTCTCGGAGCAATTGCTGTACTTGTTCTTCATGAGCATATTCATGGAATTGAAATAGTATTACTTCCTATTATTGCAGGAAATTTCCTCTATATAGCAGGAAGTGACCTCATTCCCGTATTACACAAGGAATCCAGTTTTAAGAATACTGTATTCCAATTTCTCTCTATGATTGCTGGAATCGCATTGATGTATGTTGTATTCCTTGGAGGACATGATGTACACAATGAAGGTAATCATGTCGAAGAGGCAGATCATTATGAAGAGCAGCACGGTCACCACGAATAATTTATACTACATCTATGAAAAAAACGATTCTCTTCTCACTGCTCTTAGTTATCCCCATTACAGTATTCGCACAAGAAGAATTAGTACCTGCTACAGATTCATATATCCGAGCAAAAGTTATTTCAATATCACCAGAGCAGAAAGAGGAATCTGCTGGAACATTGCAGAGTACACAAGAAGCCCAATTACTTGTACTGGATGGAGAGGAGGCAGGAGAAACAATTATTATTGAGAACAACATTCTGAATGATCGTGATGACATGCGTCTTCGTGAAGGTGAAAAAGTAGTAGTACAACGAATAGAAAAAGCCAATGGAGTAGTAAGCTATTACATGAGGGAGAAATATCGTCTTCCTTCTCTTTTTGCACTTACATTCTTCTTTTTCCTCCTTGGAGTATTACTAGGTGGTCGAGTCGGATTCACATCCATCCTTGGTCTTTCTGCTTCCATTGCGATTCTTGTATTTTTTGTTGTGCCAAAGATTATTGCTGGTAGTAATGCTCTAGTTATCAGCCTCATTGGTGCAGTCTTGATTGCGTTCAGTTCATTATATTTAGCTCATGGATTTAATCGTAGAACTTCAATAGCTCTTGTAAGCACTATCATTACGCTAGCTCTTTCCACAGTGCTAGCAGTAGCGTTCGTGCATTTTGGAAAACTATTTGGCATGGGTACGGAAGAGACTGTATTTTTACAACTTGGTGTATTTGAGCAGGTCAATCTTCGTGGTCTTTTGCTTGGAGGAATTATTATTGGTGCTCTTGGTGTGCTGGATGACATCACTACAGCGCAAACTGCTGCACTAGATGAGCTATCTAAAGCGAATCATAAACTTGGCTTTCATGAACTGTATAAGGCTGGTACGTCCATAGGACGTGAGCACATCGCCTCACTTATAAATACATTGGCACTGGCGTACGTAGGTGCTTCACTGCCAATTCTGTTACTATTCTCCATTAACGAGGAAATGCCATGGTGGGTTATTGTAAATAGCGAATTTGTTGCGGAAGAAATAATACGAACACTTGTTGGTAGCTCAACCTTGCTTTTAGCTGTTCCAATTTCTACTTGGATTGCAGCACGGACTTTTGCAAATGGTAACCATACGAAAGCAAAAGGGCATGCTCATGTGCATTAATAGAATAAATATATATTTTGTCAATGTATGGCTCCCGGGGTCAGATTCGAACTGACGACCCATTCGTTAACAGCGAATTGCTCTACCGCTGAGCTACCCGGGAATATGGAGTAAAAGTAATAAAGATCATTTGTAGCGTTTCTTGCCCCGCCCGCCGAAGCCCAGCTTGTCGGCCATAGCCCAGAGGCGAAGGCTGGAGGCGTAGGAGGGAGCTACCTGGGAATATAGACATCTCTCGTAGTATAGATAGTGATTTTTATACTGTGTAGAGTAAATATCAAGTAATTCATTAAAACCGTGCTCCTTCCTCTTTTTCTAAGAAAAGCTTCACCAATTTTACGTCTGTATACGTAAATGCACCCTTAAAAGTGTCATGAATAGGTTTAAGAGCACCCATACCATGCTCGTAGAATGCTCCTGCAATTTGCTCAAATTGATCAGGTTTTGGTCGCAGGTACTCGATATCGATAGGTACTTTCTCCAGAAGAAGCTTCTCGATATGGCTAATAATTGTATCTGGCTTCCAAGAAAGTGTAGAAGAGATCTCTTCGAGAGAGAGTTTTTTCTTTACCAGCGGTAAGGTTTTTCTGTAGTTCGGTATGTTCTTCCCTTTGCGTTTAGCGGGTCTCGATTGATCTGCTTCAGAAATTTCTGGAGTACGATCGGGAAGTGTCGCGGCGATCTCTCCCCATTGCAGGCGAATAGTAGTATAAAAACTTTGCACTAAAGGATCGATAAAAATACTGCGTTCATCCCATTGCCCTATAAAGAGCCCCTCCTCAGATCGTGCACGACTAAGGGCGACATACGCGTGGCCTGATTCCCAGAGGTTTGTCAGTTGCACCATGAGAGTATCGATCGATGCACCTTGGGCTTTATGAATCGTGGTTGCCCATGCAAGGGTAAGAGGGAAGTTATAGGCAGTCGCTTGCTCGTTTCCATTGCCATCAATGAGAGAGAATGTCGCCCGACTAACATCAATGGATTTACCACTCATTAATCGAAGTGTAAGAGTATCACCAGAAAATGCAGAGATCGTTCCTAGTGTGCCGTTTACATATTCGTACGGATAGGACGTATCATTTTTACGAAACATCACCAGTGCACCAATTTTCAGGTGTAACTCTTCGGCGATAGGACACTGTCTCTTTATCTGTTCTTTGTGCACACTGCTCCCTTCATAGATTGTAGAAAAACTGTGTGGTTCACCAGGAAGTGTATCGAGTCTTTGCATGTTATAACGATCTGCAGATGCACGATGGGGAAACAGACGCGTTCCATCAAAGGATGTTTCAGGTGGTACTGTTCGACTCTGTAAAAATTCTCTGACATCTTGGTTGATCTGCCCCTCACGTATAGCATTTAATGCAGAGAGAAGACGCGGTTCGTTTGTGCGAACGGGAGTTTCTAAATATGCAGCTACAAATGCAGACTCCTCCCAAACGACGTGGGTAAAACCCCAATCAATACTTCCTCCACCAGATTGCACAGGAGGCAGCTGGGCAAAATCTCCTACGGCAATAATGCGTAATCCTCCCCACGGCTTTGTAGAGTCGCGCAGCATGCGAGCAATATGTTCTGCAGTTGCAAGAGTTTCCCCCGAGAGCATAGAGATTTCATCAATGATGACACAGGTAGCTGCTTGCAATCTTCCATGCAGACGACCATTACGTAGCACTCGTGCAACTGTTGCATCTCTGCCTCCTTCTAAAATGCCCAGCCCAAAGAAGCTATGGAATGTCCGACCGCCAACGAGCATCGCAGCGGTACCCGTACTCGCAAGAATAGGATGCGTGTTCCAATCTTTACCGCGTAAGAATTGTTGTAATAAAAAACTCTTCCCCGTCCCTGCAGCTCCTGTAAGAAACACATTAGATTTTCCTTCCAGAAGATGAAGAGCCTTTGCTTGGCAGGGGGTAAGTTGCATGTGTGCACTATGGTGTGTGATGATACACCTATTTGCAAGTTGTTCCTACCTCACCGTCAGATTACTACCCTCCCCCAGCCCCTCCCGCACTACTACAACACAATCAAACCAATGTGCTTATTTTCTTTGTACGTATGTTCGGGAGGGGGGCAACATAAAACAGAACATTCCCCTCCCGAACCTAAAAATAAAGAGATACGAGGAAAAGATATGATCAGTGCAATAACGTGGGAGGGGTTAGGGGAGGGTCGTTAGCGGGTGAGGTCTATCTTGCATGCTCCATGAGCACATCTATTGCGGCTTGCCGCTATTTTGGTATAGATCATGCATCCAACAGGGGCTACTCCTGGTAAGTACATCAGTGGAGTAAGAATCCGAAGAGAAGGCATATGCCAAGAAAGTTTTCGGAAGGCATAGAACCCTTTGTAGTATTTTCCTTTTGGCGTCTTGATGTGCATCGCTCTATCAAGGTCTGCTTCTGTAATATCTGGAGCATGCTTCGACCGCAGAATCCCATCGCGGAAATCCACAGGTTTTGTTCGGTTGAGAACATCCATTAACTGGACCATAAAAATACTACGTCTGCAGAGACCGCACATGCCATCGTACAAAATAACAATCTTTCCTTTCCATCTTTTGTTTGCCATTCGTGTAAACGTATCCCAGTCTTGGTCAAGCAGTAACCCAAGGTAGGCAGTGCTCATTGCGAGAGGGAAAGAGCCAACATCCATGAAGACAAATATTCCCCAGTGGAATCCAAGGCTTCCAGCTATCAGCCATCGTTTTATAGAATGTTTGCGGATCCACATCGGTAACACGTACCACATGTCTCGCGGAACCAACATAAACAACCATCCAAACTCGAAAATCAATGTGTAAAAACACGCATATGGAGAAAACCATGTCCACCCATCCATAATTTCTTTGGGCCACTTGACGAAGTGCGTGTGATGAAAGACAGCTTCGACAACGGTACCTCCCATCCACATCGTTCCTTGTAATTTATCCCACCCAGAGGTGACGTAAATAATAAGAATCTGCCAGAGCAGTATGCGGTAGGGCCAGATGTGGGTTTTTAGGGGCCGAAGATATGTTCCGGTTTTCTTCCAATGACTCCATTGATCTTTTAGTCTACTGATCGAGAACGCGCCGACCTCTGGGGCAATAATCAACACAAAACCAACAATGCGCAGTACCGTATCTCCACCACCAAGTGGTTGGAGGTTTCGCTCATGGAATGAGAAGAGGAGAAGCACACTGACGATAGTCATAAGCTTCGGCCAGAGCCCTATCATCATGAAGAAGAGACAGAACATAAATACACTCCAGAGTGCAATCACAGCAGAAGGATCTGTAATGTACTGCAGTAAGGTAAATCGATATTCCGATCGCAATACTAAGTATCCAAGTTCTTGCGGTAATATCCCTGCATCGGAGTAATAGCGTACAACGTCTCCCGCACTACCAAGCATGTAAAATAACACCGTAAATGCCCAGGCTGCACGCATAAGTCCAAACCCAGTGGCGGAGACCTCTTCGAAGAAAAACCGATCAAGATAGGCGATGATGCGTTTCATGAAAGTTCTGGGCAGGTTGTTTGCAAAAGCTCTATTTCGCTCCAGTCTGGTTGCCACGTATTCCACCATGCTTCGCTCTGTGTCTTATCATGCTGTGGAATGACATGCCATCTCTTGCGTAAGCGAATCTCAGTCCCTTCTGGGACGCTATTGATTTTACAAAAGTCGTGGACGTAACGCTCTTGGAGCGGACGCATATTTTCTTCTTCCATACGGCGCATGATCTTGAGTTCTGGAGCGCGTTGAAACCACGTCACATTATGCTCGTTGAGCGTAAAGATGTTTACCCACTCTCCTTCCGTCTTTTGATCAAACTCCATTTCGATCACACGGCGCAGCGGGTCTGGAGAGAATAAGTTCCACCGTTGCCATTGCGAAGTTGCGAGTACGTAGGGGCGTATGTGTGTACGTTTTTCAAAGAGCCACTCGAGTACAGGGACACCATCTACATAGTACAAGCTATACATAAATGTTGCTGACATATGAAAGACAACGAAGAGTGCAATTGCCGTTTTAATGATTCCACGAATGATACGCATTGTGGACATGATTATATCATGACTGTATCACTGGGCGTAGTAACACAATCTCTCTGCCAACAAACTGGTCTTTTCGTTGGTAGAGTAGCGAAGGTCGCTCTGGGTTTTCTGGTTCTATTGCCTCGGGGAGTACTGCTTCGTATCCAGCTTTCTCGAGGGCTGCCCAGATCTTTTCGAGACGAATGTTCTCGGTACCCATTCTCCAGAACGGCCATGTGCACACCAAGGGGACTCCAGGGAGTGTTGCTGCAGCATTCATCAAGAATGCTTCTTCGAGCTTTTCACTTTCTTTCACAAGCTTTTTTACATCAGCCTTAGTAGGCTTCTTTGAAAGATTGGGCCCGAGGCTTGTTTCTGTTACCACGATGTCCGGAAGTGTCTTAAAGCTAAACGGCTTCGTTGCATCGTGCTTAGAAACTTTTTCACTGACGTCTTTCTTGAGGATCTTTTTCTCTTTGCGTAGCCAGTCTAAATTCTTCTGTGTACCGGTTACTGCTTTCCCTGCACTGTCACTCGCTTCGACGTGCCAGCTGCGCAGGAGGCATTCCATCAAAATAACACCCGTTCCACAGAAAGGATCAAGCACAGTGTAGATCTCTTTCTTCTTACGTTTGCGGGCTGCATTTTTATTCTTTTCCTCTTCTGGTAGGGCTTCTCGTGCTATCCATCCTCCAAAGTTCAACATGATTTGTGCAAGCTTTGGGGGAAGTAGACCAACGGTTGTGTCTCTTACAGGCTTTTCCATATCGCGATGGGTATAGGCATCGATATCCTGAATACCGATAGTCTTACCAATCCAAAACTCATGCGGTTTGCGGACAATAAAGATCTCCACCCCTTTTTTACCCGTAATAACTTCGGAATCTTTTAGCAGTGCTACCGCTGCAGCTTTTTTATCGTTTCCAATATAGCGACAAGGGCGATTCTGGCGCTTCATCTCTTCTTTTCCTTTGCGGTAAGCGGTTTTGATGTCTGCACGCGGCACATTATAGCAGCGCAACCCAAAGGTCACTTTCTTTTTTACTTTCGCCACCTCTCCACTCATCAGCTTTGGAATGTCGTCCATAGAGACATCTGCTGTAGTGATACGTTCCGCAAGCATAATAATTCCGCCAAGTACATCAATGATATTGTCATCAAGAGGTTCTTCTGTGCTAAACAGTGCCACTTGTTTGCATTCGATAGATTCTAAAACAAAGCCCTGCACAGAGGCTGCGAGTTCTGCGAGGCTGATATGTGGCTGGTGTCCGAGGACGGCTGCGTATTGATACATGAGAGTATGATACAGGAAATAGTAGTATGAAGAGAAGAGGGAAGAGTATTACGTAATACGTAATGTGTCTCTTTACTCTTCTCTCTTCATTCTTTCCAGCAACACTGTACTCACAAAAACCACAATAGGAATCAAATGAATAATCCCTCTCGCATACCCTGTCTGGTTGAGTGCTTCGATGTACAGTGAGGTAAACATGTAGATAGGCAATTGTCCGATGACTACCATAAAGAAGAATCCTGTCAGAATAATCAGAGGTGACCGAAATGCAGCTCTCCATTGAGCAATAACAAGACCAAAGAAGAGCACAGGAAGCAGGTTCCAGTTACCTTCCCAGAACGTGTTGAGCCCGATTGCGCGCAATACTCCTTCGTGCCATTCCAGAGTCAAACCAGAAACATCTTTTGCATTACCAAATGCAAGATTATTCATCCACTTAAACGTGATCCAAGGAATAAGGACTGCAGATACACAGGAGCCGTACCACAGAAGTGTCGCTTTCTTTTCTTTTGCGCTAAAGCCACCAATTACCAGTAGGCCGATGATAATCACGGCAAGAGGAGGAAGGTGCAGTAGTATTGCTTCATTTTTGGTGTAGACCAGAAGACCTGCTGCAACTGCGCCGAGTCTGATAAACGAAAGACGCTGTGCTTTTTTTGAAGTAGCCGCAAAGTACACCCACGAAAGTGCGAGGAAGATCACCACAGAGAGGAAGCAATCTCCATACGCACTAGACCCATGAACAAGATACAGAGGAACACTAGAGAGTACATAGGTTCCAAGCAGTGCCCACTGCAAAGACATCAGCCTGCGCAGAGCAAAGAAGAGCAGAGAAAGTGCGCTGAGGTACCAGAGTATGTGAATACTATTAGCAAGTCCCTCATGCCAACTACCATTAAGGTGCATCAGCCATGTTTTAAGGAGTGAAACAGACTGCGGATACGATCCTATTCCTGTCCCTTTTCCAGGGATGACTTCCAAAATAAGTTCTTGATGGTGGTAAAAGGCTTTCGCTCGTAGGTTCCAGTTAGAAATCGTATCATCAAAATATGCAGGACCGGATACGAATATCATTCCAGAGATCAGTTTTGCAAGAAACCATGCCGCTAGAATTCCCGTAGTGATTTTCTGCCAGAGTTTCCACGGAGTGGAGTGGATAGTGGATAGTGGATAGTGGATAGTAGGAGCTGAACGTTTGAGTATCCCAAGAAGGACAAGCTGAGTGACCAGCATCGATAGAAACGAAAAGCTTCCGATTCCTGTTACTTCAGTTAAGAAGATAGCGTACGTTGTAAAAATTCCTCCAAGGACAAATCCCGCAATCCAGCGTTCCCATGTAAAAAGAACGGGTGTCGTTCCTTCCACAAGTCGCAAGAGTAACCATCCACATACAGTGGGAAGTAGTAAGCCGACAGGTAACCAGATGTATGACATGAGAATGATTAGTGGATAGGGGCAGAAATTAGCGAGTAACGAAAACAAATGATCCAGGTTGAAAGTTCATCATGATGTCTCCAGGAGGAGAGATTGGTTCTTGATTAAGTACCAATCGCCCTTCTTCATTGGTTGTAATATCTCTGCGGTTAAAGATGATCCATGTATCAATCCCCGTTGTATCTGCTTCGTGAGATACAGGAAGTGCAGGATATGCTTCATACTGCATGCTTCCCCAGAACGGCCATCCGTGCGATGCGATAAAGACATAATTCTCTTTATCTTTTGTAAATGCAGCTGCTGTTTGTGCAAACGCTGTAAAGCTGCTGCGGTCGCGGAAGTCTTTAAGATCTAAAGGCTTACTCCACCATGTGCGAACATCTGTCCGTGCGAAGCTGATAAATTCTGAACCCATACGAAGGTCATACACCAGCCAAAGAGCTGCAACCAGCATAAAAAACGCGACGATACTATTCTTATGGAACAGCTTTTTTAGGAGGAATACCAATACGAGACCTGCTGCAAGAAGTGCATAAAATGCTTTATTCCAAGAGTCTCCGTTTGGTGGAACTTGGCTGTACATCGTATCGAGCTGCTCTTGGCTGTATGTCATTAAAGGTCCCCACAAGAAGTTGATACTGTACGCATGGGGCACATCGAATTTGAAGTACGTTTTTAGTGGAAAGATGATATTGTCGAGAATGCTCGGACCAGAAAAAGACATCTCTTGGAGAACCAGCTGTGTATTCGCATTGAGAATAAATCCTATTCTGTCGCTTCGCGCGTCCCATTTGGAAACTTTGCTCATATTCAAAATTACCTTTTGCTGTGTGGTGCTTTGTGTGAACGTCATTGGTATTTGATACACTTCTTCTTCTGTCATACCTGGTGCACGCCAGAAAAATACTCCTTGGCCGCCAGAAGGGGAGATGTACGTAATACTTATTGTATCAACATGATGTTTGATATCACTCACTTTCACCAGTTGACCTTGAGTTTCTGTAGAAATTGCAAGACCCTGTGGTATTAAGTTTACGGTAGTGAGGTTGTTGGTGTTCCATCCTTCGAGCTTTTGGATATTCATCAAGTTCCACGTTGTTGTCGTAGCAGCATCACATGCTACGGGAATTATTAGTGCCGATGCCGTGATTACGGCTACAAAGAGAGAACGAAAGATGGTCATAGTTGTGTGGCAACTTCTATTTTCTCGGGTCCACCAGAGACTACAGCTTTTATCCTACGCACTCCAGAGGAACTGCTTTCCTCTTTCTTCAAGGTAAAGTGTCCGAGCATTCCGGTATTGGCTACGTGTGGCCCTCCGCAGATTTCTTTACTAAAGCCTCCTATCACATATACCTTTACTTCGGAGTCGTACTTTTCATCAAAGACACCGATGGCACCTTCATCTTTTGCTCCCTCGACATCTGTCAGATGATAATGGATAGGAAGGTTGGCATCGATTGCTTCGTTGACGAGTCGCTCTACTTCTTTTTTCTGCTCATCTGTCATCTTCTCTTCATGAGAGAAATCAAATCGCAAACGTTCTTGGGTAATATTCGATCCCTTCTGATAAATATGATCACCCAACACAATGCGCAGAGCAGCATTGAGTAAGTGCGTAGCCGTATGCAGTTTCGTAGTTTCACTACTGTGATCTGCAAGACCTCCAGCAAACTTTTGCTCGGCTCCTTTGCGGCTTAATTCCTGATGTGCTGTAAATGCAACTTTGAAGTCTTGTTCGGTAATCGAGTATCCTTTCTCTTCGAGAATTTCTTTTGTCAGCTCTAGGGGGAACCCGTAGGTGTCGTACAAATGAAACGCGTCGACTCCAGCAATAATATTTCCTGCTGTCGATTCGATCACTTTCTCTAACTGCTTTAGTCCTGCCTGTAGCGTCTTAGTAAACTGTACTTCTTCTGACGAAAGAGTATCGGCGATCATCTTTTCTTGAGATTGTATGTGACCAAAAATGTGCCCGTACTGCGAAACAACTTCATCAGAGATCTTTGCACAAAAACTTCCTGATGTTTCTATACCCAATTGTTTGGCACTACGAATAGCTCTGCGAATCAGTTTTCGCAATACATATCCTTGGTCAACATTTCCAGGCTTGATGCCATCAGCAATAATAAATGTCGCGGCTTTTATGTGATCGGTCACTATACGTTCGTGCTTTAGATCTTCTTCGTTTGCAAGATCGCGCACTCGTTCGATAATTGGTTTCATCCGATCCGTCTCATACACGTTGCTTACCCCTTGCATCACAGCAGCTACACGCTCGAGGCCCATCCCAGTATCGACATTTTTCTGAGCTAATGCTTCGAACTGTCCATCTTCTGTCTTGTTGTATTGCATAAATACATCGTTCCAGATCTCCATCCAGTCACTGTCATTTTTCGCTGGATTCCCATGGGGTTCACCATCTCCCACCCAATAGAACATCTCGGTATCAGGGCCACAAGGGCCTGTAAGTCCTGCGGGACCCCACCAGTTTTCTTTTTTAGGCAGAAACCCAATACGATCTTCTGGGATTCCCATGTTCATCCAATACTGCGCAGCTTCTTCGTCTTTTGGTGCATCGCGGTCACCCTCAAAACAGGTAACAGAGAGTACGTTTGGATCTATTCCGAGAATGTCGGTCAAAAACTCATAACTCATCGCGATAGCCTCTTCTTTAAAATAATCACCCAAACTCCAGTTTCCCATCATCTCAAACATCGTTAAATGCGAGCTATCGCCTACTTCGTCGATATCTCCTGTGCGGACACATCGCTGTGCATCAACGAGTCTTTTTCCTGCTGGGTGCGTCTCTCCTACCAAATAGGGGACTAACGGATGCATTCCCGCGGTTGTAAACAGCACCGTAGGGTCATTCTCTGGTATTAAACTCGCTCCAGGCACGACTGCATGGTCCTTCGTCTGGAAAAAGTCGAGGTATGCCTGCCGGATTTCGTCTGTAGTAATAGGGGTCATAAACTTCGTAGGCTCTAAATATACCAATAACTGGAGCCGAATGCGAAGGAAAGTATGGCTTCTGTTATGTGTAAAATAATTGACTCTTTGTAAAACAGGGGTATTGTCGTTAGCTATGGAGATGACTACTCAGCAAGGAACGGCACTAGAAATAGAGCTTGTAGAAGGAGAGGTAGAAGCTTCAGGCAAAATGAGAAGAAAGTGTATGATACATCGAGTAGAAGGCCTTTTATTTGTCGATTTCCAAGATAAAGAATAGATGAGTAAAGCCCATTCAGTCACAGTGCTAGAAGCATCAATTGGAGTTGATGATCCAGATAGTCTTGAGCATGATGGAGCGTATTATGCTGAGATCATTCGAAGGTTAAACCAAATGCGCATGTATATTATCAATCTCATTGAGAAAACAGGTCGATTTGATAAAATAATGCACATTACGGTTGCTCTAGAAGAAGCAGCGATCAATGCTGCATTTCACGGAAATTTAGAACGAAGTTCCGCAGTAAAAGACAATCAAGATCGCAATGCAATGGTTCGTGATTTAGAAGGGCACTGTAATAGAGAGATGCATAATCGACGTATAGCATTTGCTGCGTGCTTTCACACATCTGTTCCAATAGATCAGCCAGCGCTAGAAAAACATACCATTACGACTACCATGAAGAACGATGATGACACCTCTAATAAGCCAGAGGAAATTCTTGATCAATTTGATGTCATGGCTGCAAATGAAGAAATTGACTCATCCAACATTACTGCTGTTTCTCTTTCTATTAGAGATGAAGGAAAAGGTTTTATTCCAAAAAATGTTCCAGACCCTACATTGCCAGACAATATACTCAAATCTCACGGGAGGGGATTACTCCTTATAAGTACATTTATGGACGCAGTAGAATACTCCAATGGCGGAACAACAGTAGAGCTACTTAAAAATGTCAAACAGTAAGATTAACGCTTCTTCAGCTCCTCGTATTCATTGTAAAAGCTGTCCCCGAGGGTTCCGAAGAACGAGACTGTCGTACGACCTACTGTTTTTACTTTCTTAAGATACTTGTTCTTCGTGGTGTCTATTTTCGGCTCTTTACTCACTTTTTGCATTGATTTTAAACCATATACGACCACTTTATCTGTAGCGTGTTGTATATGCGCTAAGCCTGAACCAAGTGTTTTAGCCCATGCTTTGGAAGATCCAAGTTTCACACCCAATACCCTACCATATTTGACCAAAATTTGATAGAATGTACATCTTGATCGTTAAAATCATGGGCGTTTTCTCGCCTTGTCCACCTTCGCCCCACTTCGTGAGGGCTTCGGCGGACACAGTATCTTCGGACTCAGACTGCGTGCTTCACACTTGTCTTCGTCTCGAATTCAACTGTGGGGATGCAAGGCTTCGACAGCGTGATTCATGGGGTTGCCTTGTTTCTGTTAGGGATGGCATCGGTTCCCTATACCCACTTGATGCACACTTATTTGCAAACACTGCAAACACTGCATTCCGTAACGCAGCTGCTAAGGGCGAAGAGTTCGTAAGATCTCTAGTTCCGCAGTTCGCTGTTATGGCTGCTTAGTTCGCCCTCGCGCGAACACGTCACCTTCCCGATTTCTATTGAGGAAGATTGGCGCCACTTAGTAGGACGGATTGTCACCTGACGCGATGACA
Source organism: bacterium (assembly GCA_027592135.1). GTDB lineage: Bacteria > Patescibacteriota > Gracilibacteria > Peribacterales > Peribacteraceae > UBA2170. The sequence goes on from JAQCIJ010000018.1 coordinate 21,716, forward strand.
CCTCTGTATCAGCGTTGACCCTCTCTATTTGATTTTCGTCCTATCTCTACAAATAGAGCGATCTGGAATGGACATAACAGTATGAACAGCTGCTTCACACGTTGGACCCGGGTTCGATTCCCGGCATCTCCACCATCCTTCGCGAAGCGAAGGATGCCGACCATAGCCTGCTGGGCTCAGTTGCGTAAGAGCTTGCAGGTCGCTTCGGCTACGGATGGCAAGCCAACCAGCAGCGAAGGTTGGCAGTAAAAGACTTTTTGTCTTAATTTAGAAAAAAAATTGCATTTATACTACAAATACTACACACTTTGTACAATGATTAACGCCATCATCTTCGACTTAGATGGCACACTCGTTGATTCAGAATCATTGCAATATGCAGCATATAATCATGCTTTTTCCGAGTATGGGTACCCTATTTCTCATACTGAATGGATAGAGTGGAGTCAAAACTCTTATTCAGCAAAAACATGGATTGATAAACGACAGTTACCACTGGATCCAGAGATCATACGAGCAGCAAAGAAAAAAATCTATGATGAACTCATTCGAGAAAAGATATCCTTGAAGGAAGGAGCAGAAGAACTCATTGAAAACATACATGGTCAGTATCCACTGTGTCTAGCATCTTCTTCTCGAAGAGAGTCTATAGAAGCGTGCTTAGAGAAGTTTGGCTTGAAGGAGAAGTTTCAAAGTATCCTTTCAGGTACAGAACTTGAGAAATCAAAACCCAATCCAGATATTTATCTAAAAGCAGCAGAGAGTATTGGGCAATCACCCTCACAGTGCTTAGTTTTTGAAAATTCAGTTTCAGGTTTACATGCTGCCAAATCAGCTGGAATGAGATGTATCATCTGTCCTGATATCTTTGATGATATCAACGATTCAGCATATCAGGAGGCTGACGTAATAGTCTTTTCTTTAGCGGAAGTGACGAGGGACATGATCGCAAGGTTTGATAAATAAGTAACTGTAGATGATTCCAATCGTTTCGAACCCTTTACACCTCCATACACAATACCAAAAAACCCGACCATAAGATCAGGTTTAAACACCTGAATCCAGAAGACATCAGTAATGACTTTATTGCCGTTACCGAGATCTCGCTCGTATTGGTGGTCATTCATCTGTCGACCCCATGCTGAAGGGTCAGAGAGATCAATTTCCTCCACCACTACCACCATTTTCGTAAATTCAATGTCTGAT
>JAQCIJ010000019.1 GCA_027592135.1 bacterium
AATGAACCAGAACCAACTGTTACGAATACAGAGCCAGAAGAAAGTCTATTCAATGAACCAGAACCAACTATTACGAATACAGAGCCAGAAGAAAGTCTATTCAATGAACCAGAACCTGCTATCGATCCTGAACCAGAAGAAAGTCTATTCAATGAACCAGAACCTGCTATCGATCCTGAACCAGAAAATGATGCACTACAATCTGCACCAACATTCTTTCGTGCTGGAGAAAAAATTAACCAGAGTACAATCCCTACTGTAGATACCACATCAAACGACAGTCCATTCGAAGAAGTACAGCGAGAATTGCTGATCCCTACATTGCCTGCTGCAAGTGATATCGACGAAGAATCAGAGGCGATACTCGAAGAGCTGGAAGAAGAACTTCTTGAAGAGGAGCTTCTTGGAGAAGATGAGCCAGAGGAACAGTTGCAACAGGCAGCACGTCCAAAGAAAAAGTCTGTAGCTATGGCTATTTTAGACCGCTCGAAGTATCTAGGTATTGGAATCGTATTTGCAGGAATCGCCTTTGGATTGTTCTTTAAGAAGAGAAAAAAGCCAGAAGCTTCTACAGAAATCATACCTGAACCAGAAAAAATACAACAAGTAGAAGAGCGTTCGCAGCGTTTAGAACATGCACTAGAAGTTATAGACCAGCAACCAGCAGCGACTGAGCCCATAGAAGACACATCAGATGATGAACCACTTGGTTTCAGCGAAGTGCCAATTCCTGGCAAAGAAGAAAAACCAGAGTAGCACTCGTGCACACTAACGATCTATACTGAAGTCGATGCCTTTCTTGTTTAGAAATACTACTGCCTCCTTTGTTATAGCTTCACTGCTCATCTTTCCCATGCATGCGTCTGCGCATGTGCTATTAAACATGGGAGAGCAGGAACCAGATCCAAATATGCCCGCGATCCCTCAAGAGAAAACTGGAGAACCAATGGCAGATTTTGAAACACAGCAGATGGCTCTTGATATGCAACATGCAGACTGTGAAAAACTACTTACCTTAAACCATGAAGTAAAACATGCCTTTTTACTCACTACACTCTTTTTGCAGAGACCTGGCTCTCTCAGTAAAATTGTCGGACCAGACTGTACATTTCTCGGAGAAGCTATAGAGCTTGCCCTCATTACCGACAACACACTTACCCTTGGCAATACGCGAGAGATCTTATACCACCTTCCAGAGATGGAAGTACTTATCGTATCTCATAGAGAAAAGGACACGGTTGCATATGGGCTCTTTATCGAAAAGGATACAGAACTCCAACCTGTTGAATACTTCCTTAAGCATAGAGAAGAAGCAGAACGGTCTGCTGCTATTGCCAAATCCTATGCGAAATCTGTAGAGCATATCGTTCTTCCGATCTTCGATCCGGATACAGTAATTAATGATGCTGTTTTCAGGCAAGAAGAAGAGCGACCCGCTTCATCATCTGCAGCGAAACAAGCTGTGCAATCGCTATCGAGAGAAGTTCCACGAAGCACTTCATCAGAGACTGCAGTCCCTACAGAAAAAACTACACCTCCAGAAAGTACCATTCCATTAGACTCCCCGCCTGCAGACATACCATCTACCCCCTCTACAATCAAAATTAGTGATACAGAAGTGCTCTATGTCGGCACTCCATCAGATGCCCTCCCGAACATTCAGCCTATTGGGCCTGCGCCTCAGCCAGAAGAAGAGTTGGGGCAAGGTATAGGGTATTGGATTCTGATGATCTTCTTAGCGTTGATTTTGATTGTGACAGGTATTGTTATTTTACGATCTAGGGCTACTGCAAAAAATTCCTACCAAGACGACTAACTCTCTGCGAGTACAAGTTTTGAACCCTTACATTGTATGAGGTGATCTTTTTTGAGCGCCTCAATAATCCCCTCAAGCCATACTGTATGTTCTGTAGCATCCCAATCTAAACAAACGCGTCTTCCAATTTCTGCTGCCGAAAGCCCTGATGTTGCATCTCGCAATTCATCAACTACTTTTCCACGAAAGATGCGATTAGGAATATATTTGGATCCCACCATACGCCCTGGCTCTCGTTTAGTAACTTGGGGCTTGTCGTTAGGGTCTGGGGTTTTAAAGGCCGCTTTCATAATTCCTGCTTTCGTCAACGGACAGATATCCCACTTGGGACTACGCTTGGTGCAAACCAGTGAGCCAAAATCCATAAGGGCTGCGTGCCAATCTGCGGCCCGCTTTTCGGGCTGAGTGGATAGAGGATAGTGGATAGAGGAAAGTGCTTCATTCAGAACTTTCTCTGCTATCTTCAACAATTCCCTATCCCCCATTCCCCATTCCCCAACAGCATTCTCTGGGCCTACAAAGACCCGATGAAGAATTCTTCGGATATTCGTATCAATACAGGGGGTGGGAATATCAAAGGCAAAATTTCTGATGGCAGCCGCTGTGTAATGGCCTATTCCGGGAAGTTTTTGTAGATCTTCCATCTGTGTAGGAAATTGTAACTCAACTATATGCCGTGCAGCATCTCGAAGTCTCAACGCCCTACTGTTGTATCCCATCCCCCGCCATGCAAGGACAACTTCCTTGTTTGATGCATGGGCAAGATCTTCTATATGAGGGAATCTACTGAGAAAATCTTTGTATACAATTTTTACTCTTTCTACCTGTGTCTGTTGCAACATAATCTCAGATATCATAATCTGATAGGCGCGCTGAGTATCATCTTGTATAAGGAGGTCTCTCCACGGGAGCTCTCTCTTATGGAGGGCATACCACTCCCAGATAGCCTGAGTAAACTTCTCAATACGCTCTTTTTGATTCATACGGAGAGTATAGCTGATTATTATTTGACTCTTTTATGCTTTCTCCCTAGACTTTTGCGGCTAGTTGAGGGTAACCTCCTATCGATTTGACTACTTTTCCAAAACTTAAACATGGCTGATAAGAAATTTAACCGAAATAAGACTCACGTTAACGTTGGTACCATCGGACACGTAGACCACGGTAAGACTACTCTTACTGCAGCTCTCTCTATGAACTTCTCTCCAGAGGGTGAGAAAAAGGACTTCGCACATATCGATAACGCTCCAGAAGAGCGCGAGCGAGGAATCACTATTGCTACTTCCCACGTGGAATACGAGTCTGAAGTGCGTCACTACGCCCACGTTGACTGTCCAGGTCACGCTGACTACGTTAAAAACATGATTACCGGTGCTGCCCAAATGGACGGTGCTATCCTTGTTGTATCTGCTGCAGATGGTCCAATGCCACAAACACGTGAGCATATCCTTCTTGCACGTCAGGTAAACGTTCCGTACATTGTTGTCTTCCTTAATAAGGTAGACATGGTGACAGATCCAGAGCTTCTTGAGCTCGTGGAAGTAGAGGTACGTGAACTCCTTAGTAAGTACGAATTCCCAGGTGACACCACTCCTATTATTATGGGATCTGCTCTAAAGGCAGTAGAAGGTGACCCAGAAAACGTTCAGAAGCTTAAGGATCTTCTTCATGCTCTTGATACATGGATTCCAGATCCTAAGCGTGAAATCGACAAGGCATTCCTTATGCCTGTTGAAGACGTGTTCTCTATTAAGGGTCGTGGAACAGTTGCTACTGGTCGTATCGATCAGGGTAAAGTAAACGTAAACGATGAAGTAGAACTTATTGGACTCGGTGAAACACGTAAGGTTATTGTTACTGGTGTAGAAATGTTCCACAAACTTCTTGATGAAGGTCTTGCTGGTGATAACGTCGGACTTCTCCTTCGTGGAATTGAGCGTGAAGAAATTCAGCGTGGTCAGGTTTTGGCTAAAGCTGGATCTATTACTCCTCATACGCAGTTCGATGCTGAGGTGTACATCCTGACAAAGGATGAAGGAGGACGTCACACACCATTCTTTAAAGGATACAAGCCTCAGTTCTACATCCGAACAACGGACGTAACTGGAACTGTCGAACTTCCAGAGAACGTAGAAATGGTTATGCCTGGAGATAACGTTAAATTCGTCGTAACACTTGGTTCTCCTGTTGCTCTAGAAGAGGGTACTCGCTTCGCTATCCGTGAAGGAGGACGCACTGTTGGAGCTGGAGTTGTTACGAAGATCAATAAATAGTATTTTTTAGGGGCGTGCAAACGCCCCAACTTTTATTTCGCTCTTTCATCCCTACCGCTATGACACCCCCAAAGAAAGAATCAACCTCAAAGAAAAAGCCTTCCAAGAAGGACTTAGGGGGCGATGAACTAGCGGAATCTGCTGTCTCTGGCAGCACAAAGAAAGTAAAAAAAGAAGATCAAAAGGTCCAGTCTATTCGCATTCGCTTAAGTGCTTTTGATCATATGGTGCTCGATGAAGCAGCAACAAAGATTTTAGAAACTGCAGAACGCAGTGGTGCTGTTGTCCATGGACCTACTCCCCTTCCAACAAAGATTCGTAAGTTTACTGTGCAGCGTTCTACGTTTAAACACAAAGATGCGCGTGACCAGTTTGAAATGCGTACACACCGCAGACTTATTGACCTCTCTGAAACTACGTTCAATACCATCGAAAGTCTACAAAGCCTAAGTTTACCCTCAGGTGTAGATATTGAGATTAAGATGGGATAACCCCTAAAGACTATGGCTAAACGACCTACACCAAAGAAACGGCGAGCAAAGAGTACCGGCAGGGCTCAACACAGCGAGTACCAAAAGAAGCAAATTCGCAGATTGAAGAATGTAGCGAATTCACCGTTCTCTGTAAAAGCTGAGGGCAAGAACAAGAAGAGTAAGACTCTGAAAGCTATAACGAAGGTTAAGGCATAATATGGCAAGAAAACGCCACCTGTCTAGAATCGCAGTAATGCAGGTGCTCTTTGAGCGCGGTCATCATAACAATATAGATGTGCTACAGGCGCTAGCAAAAAATGTTGGAGAGCTTGGTGGTGCAGATGAAGAATTTTGCAAAGTGTTGCTCGAAGGAACTATGTCGTTAGAAAAAGAACTTATTATACATATCGAAACGTGTGCACCAGAATGGGAGTTTGAGAAAATGGATCCTATTGCTCGGCCTTTGCTTTTGATAGGAGCTTTTGAGATACTCCATGCAGATGACGCACCTCCTGCAGTTGTTATGAATGAATGTATCGAAATTGCCAAAGAATATGGAACAGATGAGACCGCAAAATTTGTCAATGGTGTGCTGAATGCGATGGCGAAGAAGGTTTAAAGGTTTTGATAGGTTTGATAGGGAGTTGTTTGCTACACTAGCAGTAATGGCTACTGCTTCTTTCGTTAATCTAGAAAAGACCATTGGCATTCGCTTTAAAAATAAAGACCTACTTGCCCAGGCTCTAACGCACCGCAGTGCCGTACGTGAAACGCGGGCAATAGGACATAACGAACGACTGGAGTTTTTGGGTGATGCTGTTTTGGAGCTCGTAACCACAGATTACTTATATCACATAGGACAGAAGACTGAAGGGGAAATGACAAATCTTCGTTCAGCGCTTGTAAATAGGGGAAACCTCTCATCTGTTGCTATGGAAATCTCTTTGGGAGACTACCTATTTTTAAGTAAAGGTGAAGAACGCAGTGGAGGAAGAGAGAAGGACTCTACACTATCGAATGCTTTAGAAGCACTTATTGGAGCGTTGTATTTAGACCAAGGATTCGAAGTAGCTTCACAGTTTTGTAGCGAATTTATTCTGACAAGACTCCAGTCTTTGCAAGCTGCTGGAAAACATGTCGACGAAAAAAGTAGCTTCCAAGAAAAAGCACAAGAGACTACCAGCATTACCCCTCACTACGAAGTACTTAATGAAGTAGGGCCAGATCACGATAAAATCTTTACCTGTGGTGTGTTTATTGGTGACGAAAAAATTGCTGAAGGCCAAGGGAATAGCAAACAGAAAGCTGAGACTGCAGCCGCAGAGGCGGGACTGAAGGCGAAGAAGTGGATAGAGGAGAGAAAGATTAGTCAAAAGTAAAAAGTATTACTTTTTACTTATTACCTACCTTCTATCGCCATACAGCACCAACATAAACCTCAAAATATAGAGGAACAGGTTAAATATATCTAGATACAAGCTGAGTGCGAGCATAAAGGGGTTCGCCCCCATCTTTCCAAGCTTTGCAATTCGCTGTACGTCATATGCTGTAAAGATGGCAAAGAATACGACGCCAAATCCAGAGATGGCAAGCTCCATTCCAGTAGTACGCAATGCAGGTACAAAGAACTGAAGGAGCGAGAGTCCAATCAGACCAATCAGACCAAAGATCATTGCTCGGCCAAGTCCACTAAGGTTCCAACTCGTTGTACGGGCAAATACTGCAGAGCCCGCTGCCATAAAAACCGTTGAGGCAAAGGCGTTCATAAGAATAGTGCCACCATTTGCGTAACCCACTAGAACAGAAAGAATGTAGGGTGTGATCGTAAAGCCAGACAACACTGGAAATAGGCCAAATAATATGTAGTTTAGAGGGGTTTTATCCATCCAAAACCTGGCACTAAAGATGAGTCCAAGCTCTGCAAACAAAAAGAAAAAGTGCAGTCCTGTGTTCAGGAGAATTGCAGAGAATTGTATCCCTAAAAGGATTCCAACACATGTCAAGGCTAGAGACATGGCAAATAGGCTATAGATTTGGGCTTCTGTGCTCTTATTAAGAGAAATTGGGGTGCTTGGTGATAGTGTGTTGTGCATAGGTGTATTGTAACACAAATTCTGGTATAATAGAGTGATATGCATAAAAATATAGCAATCCTCACTGGTTTTCTTGCAGCATGCTATCCAGAACTTGCTCTAGCAACAAATATCAACCCATGCCCCCTAGGCAACCTTGCCTGCCCAGGAAATAACGCTGATACCTTTATCGCAGGAATTCTCGTAGGCGGAGGAAAGTTTGCCTTCGCAGGAATCCTGTTTGCGATGTTGGTTTTCTATGGATTTAAACTGATTATGGGAGCAGATAATGATAGTACGATCTCAGAAGTGTATAACTCGTACGCATATGCATTGATTGGAACCATTATGGCAGGAGGGGCATTTCAACTAGCAAATACCTTTGCGATTTCAGGAGTTGTCGTAAATCAAGCACCTACAAATAGCATGCTATTTGGTGTTATTACTGCACTACGAACGATTTTATTTACCGCATTGCTGTTTAATATCTTCTACCAAGGGTATCGTTTGGTTTCATCACAAGATGAATCTCAGGTCGAAAAGGCAAAAAAACAATTTATCTATGGAATGGTTGGTGCTGGTATTGTCATACTGGCAGACAGGTTGGTTACTGCATTCTCTGGAAGGCAAATTGGTATCGTCAGTACAGAAGTTATTGGAATTGCAAACTTCATTGGAACAATCTTGGGATCTTTCGCAGTAATCGCGCTCTTCGTTGCAGGGCTTTGGTTAGTATTTGCAGTAGATGAACAAAATGCTGAGAAAGCAAAGAAGGTCATTATCTCTACATTCATTGTACTTGCAGTCTGCATGGTTTCATTGGCACTTATTCGACTGACCTTCCGTGCCCCATTTTAAATGTCTATTACTCTCTTACTTGCCGGCATACTTCTTAAGCCTTCAAAGGCATTTGCTGTACTTAATGTCGGACGTGAAGGTCACACATACGTTGCAGGAAGTCTCGGAGGAGTAGCATCTGGGGGTTTTGGCGATATTGCTGCATTTGTAGCCGCTAATTTTTTACCCTTTGTCAATGGAGTCGCCATATTAGTCATAACGATTGCAGGCCTTTTGGCTGTTGTTGCTCAAGATGAAAACCGCATTGCAAATGCCAGAAAGGTTGTAGCGATGTCACTCATCGGTATTGTGCTTATTAATATTGCTGATCGTATCCGCGTGGGGTACAGGACTGCTTTCAATTTTGATGGTGGTGCAAACCCTTCTGTGGGTAGTGATATTGTCGGTTTGGAAATTCGTGGCTTCATTCAGTTTGCCGAAACTCCTGTAGCAGTTATTGCCATATTGACCATTTTCTCTTACGGAATTAAGGCATTGGTAGATTATGGTGGAGAACAAGGTCAACAAGCATTTAAGAAAGCAGTGTTCTCTGTGCTCATGGGTATCTTAATGATTACGATTAAATTCATTGTGACAGGTGCAGTTCTTACTGGTGACCCTTCTGGGCTTATTAACCCCGCTGTAGCTGTACTCTTTACCATTGTGCAGTATGTCGCACTTATTGCTGTCGTTGTTATTGCTATTTCCGGTATCTATCTCGTCATCAACCTTGGTGATGACAACCGAGCCGAAAAAGCAAAGAAAGTTATTATCAGTGTTCTTGCAGGTTTAATATTTATGCTGGTTATTGCAGGGCTTCTCACGATTCTGATTAATGGAATATTCTAAAGAACCGCTGCGACTATTTCTGCAATGTCATGGGTGCGAATATATGATGCACCGTTTTTAGCGCAGTCTACTGATGCCTTTATAGTTGCCAGTAAGCGATCTGCAGGTGGCAGGTTTTCTGGTCCTGCAAGGAATGATTTACGAGAAGGGCTAATAAATACTGGGGCAATCTTTGCGAAGTCATTAAGATGATCGATAATCGTAAAGGAATACTGAGGAATTGCTGAGACAAAATGTCCGAGGCCTGGGTCGATGATAATACGAGACGGATCAACTCCAGCGGCGATTGCCTCTGCTATACGACCTTCAATAAATGTACTGATCGTCATAACAACATCTTCGTATTCTTGGGGCTTGATAGTCGTACGGGCTGTAACATCTTTGGCATACATTAGGACGTAATCAATATTCGATGCTGCAATCGTTGCAAACATCTCAGGGTCTCCTCTACCAGCTGTAATATCATTAACCATCATTACCCCCGCACGTATCGCCTGCAAGGCTACTGCGGCCTTGTATGTATCGATAGACAGCTTCTGATTTGGAAAGGCTACCTTGATTGCTTTGATTATTTCTATCGTACGAGTTATCTCTTCTTCTGAAGAAACATCTTTCGATCCCGGCCCTGTCGACTCTCCGCCAATCTCGATGATATCCGCCCCTTCTTGGATCATCTCTCCAGCCCTATCTACTGCTGTTTGTATTTGGTCGTACTGCCCTCCATCAAAATAGGAATCAGGAGTGGTGTTTAAGACGCCAACAATGGATAGTGGATAGTGGATAGTGGATAGAGGATAGAGGATAAATGATGACTTATGTATAAAAAATTTGTTCAATAAAATTACCAAAGAGTACGTATGCCTTCATTGAGAATTGCTTTATTCTTTATCCAATGCCACAACTCGATCCTCACATCTTTCGTGCCTACGACATTCGTGGCGTAGCTGATACTCAGATTACGATCGAGGCGTGTTTGTGGATAGGCAAAGCATTTGGGTCCACTGTGCGAGATCTGTATGGAATTGATAGTCCTACAATAGCCGTCGGACGCGATGCGCGTACCCACGGGCCAAAGTTTCAACAAGCTGTTGTCGATGGTCTTGTCTCTGCAGGATGTAATGTGTTGATTATTGGGCAGACTCCAAGTCCTATTAGCTACTTTACGGTCTGTAATAAAAAGATCGATGGGAGCGTGCAAATTACGGCGAGTCATAATCCAAAAGAGGATAATGGACTCAAGCTTCAGATACGCAATGCCGAAGCGTATAGCGGTGAAGATTTACAAAAGTTGTATAAAAGAATTGTTCAATACGAACGCGGGGAGGTATCCCCGCTCTGTGGAAATGGTTCTATCGAAGAGATCGATGCTGTCACTGCGTATCTTAATCACCTATCGCAGATGTTTGCAGGTGTTGGAGAAGGTATGAAGATTGTCATTGATTCTGGAAATGGTGTTGCTGGTCCCGTGTACAAAGAAGCTGTGACCAAAGTCGGGGCAGAGGTTACTGGCCTCTTTATAGAACCCGACGGCACATTCCCAAATCACCCAGCAGACCCGAGTAAACATGAGACCCTCAAAGATCTTCAGGCAAAGGTACAAGAAGTAGGAGCTGATATGGGACTTGCCTTTGATGGAGACGGAGACCGACTCGGACTCGTTGATGAGACAGGGGTTATTCGTACAGCAGATGAAATACTCTTGCTCCTTGCAAAAGATCATCTCAGTCGTCACGCAGGAAAATCAGTAGTATTTACTGTCAGCAATTCAGGCGCACTTGAATCAGAAATTACGAAGTGGGGCGGTGTCCCCGTGATGACCGTTGTCGGACATAGCTTTGTCGAACATGCCATGGTCGAGCATAACGCACTCCTTGGTGGAGAACAGTCTGGTCACTTCTTCTGCAGCGAAGATTACTTTGGATTTGATGATGCATTGGTTGCCGCTCTCCGGATTATGAAGATCGTGAAAGAAAGTGGCGTACCGCTATCAATACTTTGTGCAGAGTTTCCGACTGTCTATCAAGCCCCAGAGTTTCGGCCGTATTGTCCAGATGAGAAAAAGTCTGAGATTGTCCGACGTGTCACAGAACACTTTCGCAAAGACTACAGTGTAAATGATGCCGATGGCGTACGCATAGACTTCGGCGAAGGCGCTTGGGCAGGTGTTCGACAGAGCAATACCTCACCTAAACTCTCTATCTGTATGGAGGCACGAACTCCAGAGAGGCTCAATGAGATACAATCCATTGTAATGGATCATTTGGGGACGTATTCTGAGATTGAGCTCTAGACTGCAAAATTTTACACCTCAGGCCCTTTATACAGACGAAAATTCCTGTAGAATATAAGGGATGTGGCCATTTGATCATCAATGCAAACAGAGCAAAAGTGCAAAGCTTGCAAAACGGCTAATTACAGGTCTTATTATCGGTGGAGCCATTGGTTCTGTTGTTGGAAAAAAGCTGCTTGATAAACATGAAGAAGAACTCGAAGATGATAATATTGAAGAGGATGGAAATACAGAAGATTAGTCCTCTAACTCTCCCACAAGGCTTCGCTCCATAAGGTCTCTAATACGTCGTGGGGCTTTTGTCTGTGTTAGTGCCCACATCAATTTGACGATGGCACATTCAAATGTCATGTCTTTTCCAGAGATGATACCCAGCTGCTCGAGTGTTAATTGCTTGCGATATTTATGCAGATCTACTTTCCCCCTCAAAGCCTGAGACGTAATAACGATGGGAATTTCTTGCTCTGTTACTTTTTGTAGCCATGGGAATAATTTCTGAGAAAGCATTCCAGGTCCGTACGTTCGCAGTACTATTCCACTAGGTTTTGCATCCAATACTGCCTGTAAAAAACTTTGAGGCATGCTGGGATACACCGTCAGCATACAAACATTTGTATTAAACGTTGGTTTGCATTCGAGTGTACGCTTTCTGCGTACTATACGATGATCTGCCATGTGGATCTCTCTACTAAAGTCGATAAGAGGGGCACAGTTTGGGCTTTCGAATGTTTCCATAAACGATGCTTCTACTTTTTTGACACGCGACCCTCTAAATACATGAGGACCAAGACATACACAAACCTCTGCAATATCAAGTTGCGCAGCGCGAATCGCGAACACCATGTTCATACGCCCATCACCGACAAGGTCATTGATAGGGAGTAAGGCTCCTGTCAGCACCACAGGTTTTGAGAGGCCCTGCAAAGCAAAGCTGAGTGCTGATGCGGTGTAACTCATGGTATTTGTTCCATGAACTACCACAAACCCATCGAACGCATCGTAATTGGACTGGATGACTTCGGCAATCTCTATCCAATGATCTGCATGAATTTCTGAAGAACCGACATTTGCCACAGAAAAAAACTTCAGGCTGACTTCTTTTTGCAGCTCTGGCAAAAATCGATGCACTTCCGAAAGGGACTCAAGGGGTTCTATGCGACCAGTTTTCTGGTTCACTTTCATTCCGATAGATCCTCCGACATAGAGTAGTGCAATTTTCGATCTCGCCATGGGTGCAGTCTACTGAAGGTTGGACGGGTTGGGAAGGTTGGGAACGGTAAATATCGCCTTTTCGACCTCTAAAATTGACTCCTCCAACTTCCCTTCTTTATTGATTACCTGCACATCACAGTCCGGCGCATGGTCCAATTCGTTCTCCATGCTGGCTATGCGACGATGGAGTTCTTCTTCGGTAATTGGAGCCCTATCTGTGATGTGTGCAATTAACTGTGCCTTGCTCTCTGGAAGAATGAAGATGGACTGCAATTGGTACCCCGAATCTTCTTCTCGGAAGTATTTATGCTTTCTGATGCTATCAAACCCCTGTACGTCTACTTCACGAATCACGACTTTGCCCTCATCAATAAATGGGATGATTTCTTTAACCAAAGTTCCATAGCGCTCTTTTCCATGCACAACGGCATACTCTAGAACCTGCCCTTTTTCGATGAGATCATCGAACTCCTCATTGGAGACAAAAAGATAGAGATCATCTCCTTCTCCCTCTCGTTTTTGCCTAGTTGTAGCGCTTTTTGGGAAGTGCAATTCTGGGTTTCTTTCATGCAAAGCTTGGAGGATAACGCTCTTTCCTACGCCGCTAGAGCCGATGATGAGTACTAATTTGCCAGCCATTTGCCCTTATGATAGCGCATAAAAGGGTTCCAATTAAGTCGTTTTTGTGATACAATATCTAGTTCGCTCATTAACACATAAGTTAACTAAACTTTACTCAGGAAGGAATGAGAAGTGACGCCTTACAAGCATGGCTGATCTGGCTTTATCGCTCGAAAAGTCCATGTAGGTAGGGTCCCTTCCCGGAACGATGTTCCGGGCATCGAATCTCGTATTTGATGTCCTAGTCACTTCTCTTTCCTCTCTGTTTACGTACGAGACCACGTGCGAACAAACAAACATAAAAAAAATACTCTCAATATACAAAAACAAAAAAGGATTTACGCACCGAATGCGTTAGAAAACAGGGAGAGCAGCTTGGTCTACTGCATAACCTCTAGGGCGTTATCCCATCTATTGGGCTAACGCCCTTATTTATTATTTTTAATTTTATTCAGCGCCTTCTCCTCCTCGTGACCTGAATCAATAAATCCAAGAATCCAGAATACGAGGAATCCTGCCATGCAGATCCCTACCAAGTTTGCCAAGAAGAGCACTGCGGAATTATTCATCAGTAATGGCTGCCTTAGGGCAAGACCTACACCAACTGCACACAGTGGTGGCAGCAATGAGACTGCAACTGCAACACCCGCAACAGAACTTGAGAGGTTTTCTTTTACCCAAGCAAAGGCAGCTGCCACTCCACTACAGAATGCAATAAAGATATAGACACCCGTATTAATCTCATCAGGTATCCAGTTTACTACCAGTCCTGCTTCTGCGAGAATTGTTGTCAGTAACGCAGATGTGGCTACTGTAATAAGAATGGAGATAGTCAGAATTTTCATCGATCGAATAAATCCTGCGGTATTTCCGGATACTAATGAAAGCGAAATCGATAGCAATGGAATGAGAAGTGGTGCCAAGATCATTCCTCCAATAATCACTGCAACGTTATCGAGCAGTAGCCCTGGTGTAATGATCAGCGTTGCAAGTAGCAGCAGTAAATAGTATCCACTGTGAAACGTCCCCTGAGAGATCAGGCGTTCGATAGCATCGTGGCGCTCTTTGCGGGAGGCCTCGAGGAGCGATAGGTCTTTGCTGAAGAAGGAAAACATTGGTTGTAGTATACAGTGAGAATTGTTTAGATCCAGCCAAGCAGAATACCGATACCAAGAAGTACAAGACCAGATGCTGCAATCTCTTCTTTATACGGGATTTTTGCGATGCGCTGCGGCGAGGCAAGGCTTCCAATCTCCTGCGGTTTCTATGGCCAACCTCCGCTCTTGGTTGGCTTGCCATCCGTAGCCGCAGCGTAATCGTAGATAGTAAAGAAACCGAAGCCCAGAAGGCTATGGTCGGCATCCTTCGCTGCGCGAAGGATGGTGGAGCTGAGGGGACTCGAACCCCTGACCCCTTGCATGCCATGCAAGTGCTCTAGCCAACTGAGCTACAGCCCCACGTTTTTTGAAGTAACAATAATATGGTGCGCCCGGCAGGATTTGAACCTGCGATCTCCTGGACCGCAACCAGACGCTTTATCCGGACTAAGCTACGAGCGCACGCCGAAAAGGGTATCATTGGGTCTTCTACGACACAACGTATTCCGCTATAATATAGGTATGAAAGTTACTTTCCTCCTTGGCTCTACCTCAGATACTGCCTTTGCAGACAAGATTGCAGCGGTTCTTGAGGAATTTGATATTCCATCAGAAATCATTGTTGCCTCTGCCCATAAGGTGCCAGAAATGGTTGTAGATATCATCAATACACTTAATGCAGATCCTCAGCCTCAGGTAGTAATTACTGTCGTTGGAATGAGTAATGGTCTTGCAGGAGTAGCAGCAGCAAGCCTCGTGCACCCTGTAATTAACTGTCCTCCATACGAAAATCTTGAAGAATACATGGTCGATATCCATTCTAATATCCGTTATCCATCCGAGGTACCGTCTATGACAGTACTTAGCCCAAAGAATGCAGCTATTGCTGCCGCAAAGATCTTGGGTGAGTGTGATGAGGGGGTGAAGCAGAAAGTAGCTGATCGCATAAAAGCTGTTAAAGCAAAATACTAACAAGAAGACTAATCTTCATGAAACTTACTCTCCCCGACCTCCAGGAAAAACTGAGCAGATGGGATGGTTGTACATTAAGCAAGAATGCAAAAGCAGTCCTTGGCGAAGGAAACCCTAATGCCGATGTCCTGTTTATTGGAGAAGCTCCTGGGAAACGCGAAGACGAACTTGGTCGCCCATTTGTCGGAGCTGCTGGAAAGTTTTTAGATGAGCTTATTAAGTCCATGGGATGGAAACGCAGCGACGTCTATATTAGTAATGTCGTAAAATACCGACCACCAGATAACCGTGATCCAACGCCAGAAGAAAAAACACAGTGCATGCCATGGCTGATGCTCGAGATTGCAACGATAAAACCAAAAGTGATTGTACCACTTGGAAGGCATAGTCTTGGGCACT
Source organism: bacterium (assembly GCA_027592135.1). Classification (GTDB taxonomy): domain Bacteria; phylum Patescibacteriota; class Gracilibacteria; order Peribacterales; family Peribacteraceae; genus UBA2170. Next base: position 14,912 of record JAQCIJ010000019.1, read on the forward strand.
TTTACACAAAGCTGAGCATCTCGGATGCGCATGGAGAACCGTATACACTTACAGAGGATGTCACGATCTTCCCGATCTATCATCCAGCAGCAGCAATGCATAACGGCGGGCTGCGCCAAGCGTTGTATGACGACTTTTCAAAACTACAGTCGTTCTTGGAGGCATCGGGGATTCGGCCACCTGCTGAGAGTTAAGAGTTTGTAGTTTATAGTGGGTAGTGAGTAGTCATCATGATGAGTTGCTTTATATTCCTACAAACTACAAACTACCAACTACCAACTCGTCCTACCAAATCGTCATGAATACCCTTGTCTTTGGTATATCACTGGCCGCTCTTCTCTCGACAACATCACTTCTGATCGTGCTGTTTCGTGTTAGCCCTCTCCTTGCACCAACTCAGGCAGTATTCGCATTCTTTCTGAGTGTATTTATGAGTGTAACCACTGTGTGCACTCTCCTATTTATGGGACTGTGGAAATACATTCCTCATCACACGTGGGATACAGGAAAACTTACCTCTATTTCACTACGGCAAGGCATATTCCTCGGTACTGCAACCAGCATTCTACTACTGTTTCACCTGCTTGGACTCCTTACTTGGTGGATCGGTGTCATGATTTATGGCGTGTTTGTGTTGGTGGAATTGGCGTTGGAACACTGAAGGGAAATAGAAGAAATATAGAGAATAAGAGAAATAAGGGAATGATATCTATTGCCCTTATTGCCCTTATTGCCCTTATTGCCTACCATACTCAAGTATGTCTTTCACTTGGTCCGATTTTGAGCAAAAAATAACGGCTGCTACCACAAGCACTGACCTCGAGATAATCGAACACGAGCTCTTTGGACGAAAAGCAGGACTTCTGACCGAAGCGTTAAAAGGTATAAAAGACCTTCCAGCGATCGAAAAGAAGGATGCAGCAAAAGAATTAAATATCATGAAGAAGAAGTTTACGGAAATGATTGCCGCAAAGCGCACTGAGCTTGGAGGAGGATCGATTGACGCTATCGATGTGACATTAGACCTTCCAAAGAAACAACGCGGGCATCATCATCTAATTCCAGAATTTATGCGACAGATCGAAGAAGTATTTGGCCGCATGGGTTTTGACGTTGCGTACGGACCAGAAATGGAAACCGAGGAGTTAAACTTTAATAAGCTTAATATCCCAGACGACCACCCAGCACGCGATGGACAGGATACATTCTGGATCAAAGGTGTAGAAAATACGGTGCTGCGAACACATACCTCACCTGTGCAGATTCGCTACATGCAAGAACACAAACCACCGTTCCGTATGATCTGCCCAGGAAAGGTCTACCGTAAAGATAGCGACGCCACGCACTCACCAATGTTCCATCAGTTCGAAGGATTGATGATCGGAAAAGATATCAATCTTGCAAACCTGAAAGCGGTCCTTGTTACTGCATTACGTGAGCTGATCGGTCGTGATGTAGAGTTTCGCTTTCGCACAGGCTACTTCCCCTTTGTCGAACCGGGTATGGAAATGGATATGATGTGGCAGGGAGACCTCGAAGATAGCCGCGAAGGAAAGTGGCTGGAGATGGGAGGATGTGGAATGGTACACCCAAATGTTTTGCGTAACGTAGATATAGACCCAGACGAGTGGCAAGGGTTTGCGTTTGGCTTTGGTGTAGAACGTCCAATGATGATTAAGCATCAAATCCCCGACCTTCGTGCATTCTACGAAGGAGATCTACGGTTTCTCAGGCAGTTTTAATTACTGCACCTGCAACGGCGGGCTTACCTGAATTGGCATAGCTGGCGGTGTGATTTCTATTGGTGTTGTCATTAGTATATATTATACTATATTTACTAATATTAGACAATAGCATACAACCCACTATCCTCTAGATTGCCCATTTCTTCGGATCCTCAGCGAATTTTGCAATATTGCCCAATTCATCACTTCCTATCCTCCCCTGTTCTACTGCTACGTCCAGAAGCGTGCTAAATGTCGCTACAGGGTGAAAGTTTACCCCTGCAATTTGTGCTTTTTCGTTCGCAATCAGCATTTCGTACGTAAATATTGCTACGACATCAGCAGTATGAGCTCCTCCTTCCTCTCGCAATGCTTCTACAGTAGAAATAGCACTTCCTCCTGTGGAAATCAGGTCTTCGACCACAACAACGTCCCACTCTGGATTCAGATCTCCTTCTATACGCTTTTTAGCCCCATGTTCTTTTGCTTTAGAGCGCACGTATACAAAGGGTAGATTCATACGATCTGCTACCAGTGCTGCCCATCCAATAGCTGCTGTCGCTGTTCCTGCGATGCAATCTGGCTCAATCTGAAGAGATTTGATCCTTGATACAAGCGCATCTACCACAATATTGCGTGCCTCTGGGTGGCTGTAGATCATGCGATTATCACAATAGATCGGCGATTGTATACCTGAAGTCCATGTGAAAGGCGGATCAATGGAGAGTTTGACTGCTCCAATGTCGATGAGGAGTTCTGCAATGCGTTTTCCGTGTGGCATGATTATAGTGATTAGTGATTAGTGAATAGCTATGTGAATATGTAAGCTACTGCAAGTTTGACATGACTATTACTGATGATCAACAAGATCGGCTGCGAGAGTTGCAAAAGGTGTTCCTTGAGGAAAACAGCAAACTCAATCTCTCTGCAATTCGCGACCCTGATGCTGTATGGATCGGAAATATTTCTGATTCTCTCGTTGCACTTGATTTAGAGATTTTCCAAGAAGACGGGCTAAAGATACTCGACATCGGAACAGGTGGAGGGTTTCCCCTCTTGCCTCTTGCGATTTGCAAACCCCATTGCAAGTTTATCGGGATGGATTCTACCCAAAAGAAACTTGATGCCATTGGCCGAATGACTATCCCCCTTCATCTCAATAATGTGCGCTTAGTTACTGGGCGCTTCGAAGAAAAAGGGCAAGACCAACAACATCGCGACATGTATGACATCGTCACGGCTAGAGCTGTAGCTCCTCTCAATGTACTTCTGGAATACGGTGCCCCTTTTGTAAAACCCGGCGGTCACCTGATTGCATGGAAAAGTATGAAAGTAGATACCGAACTCGAAGAATCGCTGCTGGCCCGTGCGAACTTAAGCTGTCATCTGACACAACAATACGCATATGAACTTCCAGGTGATTGGGGCAAGCGACAATTACTGATTTTTGAAAAGTTAGCGAATACCAACGCAAAGTACCCACGTGAAATTGGTATTCCTAAAAAGAATCCACTGATATAGTTATTCTCTATCCACTTCTTCTGTGCCAAAACGCTACACCCCCAACGATAAATGGTCTCAAAAAGCAGCAGCCGAAGGGTATAGAGCGCGGTCTGTGTATAAGCTCATGGAGATTGATGATCGGTTTCGTCTGCTTAAGCCCGGAATGACCGTACTTGATCTTGGGGCCGCCCCTGGAAGCTGGTGCCAGTATGCATCAGAAAAAGTGCGAAATACGAAGGGCGAAGGGCGAGTTATTGGCATTGATCTTACCGAAATAGAACCTATCGAAGGAGTAGAAACACATGTCGTAGATATCAAAGATACAGATGCACTCGAGAAGATCCTTCCGCAGTATGTTGGTTTGATCATTTCTGATCTTGCTCCAAAGACTAGTGGTATACAGGACGTCGATCAGTGGAAATCCATAGAGCTTTCTCAGGTTGTACTAGACATTGCCAGAAAACACCTAAAGCCCAATGGCAAATGCGTGTTAAAGATATTGAGAGGTGCAGACTTTGATGCATTTATTCGTGAATGCAAAAAAGAATGGGAAACGGTAAAAACATTTGAAGCACGAGCAAGTAGAGACAGGAGCAAAGAGATCTACGTGATCATTCAGATGTAGTCGTGCTATACTGCAATCCATGATAGAACTTATAGGAATTGCAAAGTATTATGGTAAGACGAAAATCCTCTCTGATATTTCTCTTTCGATAGCACCAGGAGAGTTTGTCTGTATAACAGGGCCTTCGGGTGCCGGTAAATCTACACTGTTACATTTGCTTACTGGAGCCGAAGAAGCAACAAAAGGAACAATAGAAATCGACGGAGTAGATCTACGAATAGTTCCTCCTCGTGCTCTGCAAATATTTCGACAGAAGCTTGGGATTGTCTTTCAAGATTATAAACTACTCAAAAATCGTACAGTTGCAGAAAACATTGCATTCCCCCTTGAGGTGTGTGACGTACCCGATGCAGACATCGATATTGCTGTACGACAAGTACTAACAATTATTGATATGACGAAGCATGCTCATACACTTCCAAACGTTCTTTCTGGTGGAGAGAAAGCGAGAACTGCTATTGGCAGAGCTATCGCTCATGACCCGTTGATCATCCTTGCTGATGAGCCCACAGGAAATGTCGACCCGCAGCAGTCTGCCCTCATCATGAATCTCTTTAAAAAGATTAACGAAAGTGGAGCAACAGTAATCATTGCTACACATGACGCAGGACTTGTTGATGCCCTACAAACACGCGTCATCGAACTACGAGACGGTTCTATTACCCGAGATAGCAAAGGCGGATATGCAAAAGAAAACTTTATAAAGAATGTTACTGCAAATCTGAGTTCGAATACAAAGAAAGTGAAGATTACAGCGATTAGCTCATAACTAAAGGTGCAGAGATAATTCTACTCAGCCAATGCCTCTGGTACCTCTGCCAATACCTCTGGTACCTCTGGTGCCTCTGGTGCCTCTTTTTTCTTCACTGGAAACCACCGCACCATGGCTGTAGAAATAATCAGAAAGTACACAAGCTCTGGAAGCATCGACTGCCACTGCATCTGTCCACGTGAAAGCACGATCACATCTATCAAAAAGATCATGAAGTGCATCAAGAGAAGCATAATAATAATGCTTGAATATTTTACTGGTCGGAAAAATGCGAGCAGCGCACCGAGGCCAAATACCGAAAGTAATGCTCCTACGACCATTGTTAAAAACCGATGGGTGTTATCGATTGGCGGCAATACGTACCATACCCCTATGATCTCTGGAGTCATAAAAAAGAGGTATGCAGCGTAAAAGTTTGCAGAAGCGACGATTGCGAGGATGATGCGGATCATAAGAAAAGCATAGAGGATAGTGGATAGTGGATAAAGACCTCTTTATACTAAAGTCATGACAACCTACAAAGATTCTGGCGTAGATATCCAAGGAGGAAACGAGGCGTCGCGCATTGCATATGAACATGCAAAAAAAACCTTTGCCAGTAGATCTGGAAAGATTGGAGAGCCTGTCAGTGACGACGGTGGTTTTGCAGGACTTTTGGACATGGGAGACTTCTACCTTGTCCAAAATGACGACGGTACAGGATCCAAGATGGAGTTGGCCGTTGCAATGGGGAAATTTGATACGATTGGTGCAGACCTCGTCGCCATGGTTGCTGATGATGCTATTTGTACAGGAGCAGAGGTAATTTCACTCAGTAATACACTTGATGTTGCATATATTGATCAGGCCATGATCGATTCGCTTCTTGGAGGGCTGTCTAAGGCCTGCCAACAGCAAAAGATCGTAATGCCCGGTGGAGAGATAGCCGAGGTCCCAGGGGCCGTAAACTCCCCTGTCTGGAATGCGACATCTGTGGGTGTTGTCGCTAAAGACCGTGTCATTGATACAGGAAAAATCTCTGAAGGTGATGTGATACTTTCTCTACAGTCTGGTGTTGCTCGCAGTAATGGATTTAGTTTGATCCGTAAAATTCTTACGGATGCTTACGAAGAAAATTGGCACGCAGTCGAATGGAAAAACGGAGTGACGTGGGGAGAGATTATGTTGACGCCAAGTATCATGTATCACGGTGCACTTCTTACACTCCTTGGGCGACACGGAGAAGATCGATTCATTGATATCAAAGGACTCGCACATATTACCGGAGGAGGAATTGCCGAGAACCTGAAACGAACGCTCAAAAAATCTGGATGCGGTGCAGATCTTACGGATCTTTTTGCACCGCACGATGCGATCAAAGATTTGATAACACTTGGATCTGTAACAATCGACGAAGCGTACCGCACATGGAACATGGGTAACGGCATGCTGGTGATTGTTGCTAAAGATGATGCTGACGTTTCTTTGGATAAATTACACTCAGCTGGACTAGAAGCCAAGATTGCAGGATCTGTTACCTCTGGAGGCGAAGTAGCGGTGCATGCTTTTGATGGCAGTGTGCTCTAGGGAACTTGAGTAGAGAAAACATCATTGCGTAAGAGTTGTACAGCAAAATACTCTCCACAACCGCAGATCATTCATGCAAATATCTGCGCTTACGAGCATGGCTGTATGTAACTCTATGACCATGGGATTATTGAATCGTGTCAGACCAATTGATCAACCTCAACAATTTGACCACACAGATCCAGCTGCATATATTATTTTTGATAATACATCCGTAATAGGATGGCGCAGAAAAACATTCTCACAGTGTAATGTTACCAATTGCTGGTTGTGCCAAATGGGTCAAAACTCAGAATAACTGGACGGCTCGAATGGCATATCAGACAGTGCAAAATGCGCACAATATGGAGCTTAGTGAAATGCCGATCATTTCACAGCGTGCAGCTATGCAATTGGCATTAGCAAAAAAATAGTTGCACTAACCACTACGGACTAATTGCTCACTGACCCTGCAACCGACCTCACCCCCTGTCCCCCTCTCCTTTGCGAAGGAGGAGGGGGGAGCCCTCATTAT
>JAQCIJ010000053.1 GCA_027592135.1 bacterium
CCAAAGAGTTCTCCGGAGTGTGAGTGGTGTGAGTATCGGGAGGCTGCTGCAGAAGCTCTCGGTGCTTAATTCTGCCGATATGTGGCATCTCTGTAGTAAAGGATATTCTGACTAATTACCCCCACACAATTATGCAAAATATAAAAACCAAATACGGTATACCTCAGATAGACCTGGAAGCGGTTGTCGAGCGTGATAAAGATTGTGTTTATTGTCATAAAACAATGAAACAGCCAAACAGTGGAGGCTTTAGGGGAGATTGGGCAACAATCGAACACCTTAATAATAGGCTGGATTGGGATAGTGTTGGATGCTATGTCTGTGCAGGAAAATCTGTTCCAACAGTTATCGCAATTTGTTGTGGCTCTTGTAATTCTAGTCGGGGTAGCAAATCACTTCGTGACTGGTTTAAGACTAAATATTGCAGTGATAACAGGATTAGCTCCACAACAGTATCTCCAGTTGTTAATGATTATATGAATCAATATGAATCAAGCTTCTAGTTTGAGAGCATGTTCGAATCGCGTCCAGTGCGCGAGTCCTTCATAGGACTGTGACTGGAGTCAGTATCGGGAGGCGGCGAGTGATGTGCTGGCCTAGTGTCTATCAATGTTCTCCATCAAAGAGAAACCGTAGCCCTTCTTCATCGCAGTATACTATTGCATGTTGGCCGAACCTCTTTCCAAGAGAAACCGCATCGTCCTTCGATATATTCTCAACAGTAAAACTCTCTTCCGAATGATCCCCACAAATACCTATTGAAGGATAGTAATGGAGATTCTGCTCTTTCAGTACTGCTTCCAGTTCGTTATTCCTACCCTTGTTCTCTTCTACAGGAAGCTTTCCATTCATAGGGTTCCATGCGGTAATGATCGCGAACTGCTTTTTCTCAATCACATCCGGATACTCTGTATCTCCTACTGTGAAATAGATGTCACGACCACCCTCGTCTCTCACCATGAATTGGGTACGGTTGTAGATTTCGAGAATTGCCTGATCGGATTCATGAGACATATACCTGTAGTATACTGCATCGTTATGTATGCTTTCCATTATGCTCCTCCATATCCCTCATTCCTCGACGAAGATTCCCGATAACGTGTGCTCGACGTTTTTGCTTTCTGATGATCAACTACGAAAGGAACTCCTTCTAATGACTGACTGGTTTACTGATGTGCTTTTCGATGTAGAGGGTGTGGAGCGATTGGTATATCCCGTGAGCCGACTCGTCTGCGACCCTGAGCGTTTTTCAGACGATGCTCTAGAATCCATGTCATTTAAGGGTATGGGTATGATCTACACAAAGACATCTGAAGGCACGATGTTGCGAAATACATTGTCTCCACAGGAGCGGCAGGACTTGCTTGAGCGTTTCTATGCCCCTCACCATGCTGCGCTAGAGGCTATGGTTCAAACAGAGCTCAACACACAAGGCTTCTGCCTCATCATCGACTGCCATAGCTTTTCGTCCAAGCCCCTTCCACACGAACCAGATCAGAATCCTGACCGACCAGACATCTGCATTGGCACCGACCCATTCCACACTCCGGAGTGGCTCTTGCGATCAGTCGAGGAGTCGGCAGTCTCAAGTGGCTGGAGAGTGGAGGTAAATCGTCCATTTTCTGGAACTATTGTCTCAATGAATGCATACAAGAAGGATCCACGAGTGTTCTCCGTAATGCTGGAACTCAATCGATCTTTGTACATGAATGAAGCGACCGGTGAACGCTCTGCTGATTTTGTAAAATGCAGGAACGATGTGGATGCTGTCCTCCGCTCAATCAAGGATAGAAAGGCCATAATGTTCCTTGGAGTGTGAGTGGTGTGGGTATCGAGAGGCAGCAACCAGCGTGCTAAACAGTGAAGATTTAAAGAAAAACTATTTTTCTCCGTAATGTACCCAATCCACTTCTGTTAATGATCTCAAATATTTTCCAATTTCATCTAGTTGAGCATTGTCCGATGCCCATTCAAGATATCTTTCAAATTGGAATTGTAATTCTATTGGCATTATATGCTCCCAGTTGTTGTATATGATATACGGATCAGCAGGCTCTCGGTCTCCTCCATGACCATGTAAATTATCTGTATTCTTCAACATTTTGAAAAGTACCTGCCAGATATTATACTGAGGACACAATCGATTATTGGAAGTGCAGTATTCCCACAGTGTTTCGAATGTTTCAATAGATTTACTCATACCTTAATCTTAGCAACTTATTAGGGAGATGCTAAAGAAGATTTAGATAATTGGAACCATTCCTCAAGGTGAGATAGGAGCATTAAGATCAGCAAAATTGGAGTGTAATTCCTCCGTATATTGCTCTGGTAGTTTTTCTTTCAGGATTCGTACTCTGTTTTCTATAAACCACACCTTCCTTTGCTTAGAGGCATTAAACCGAGACCAGACTTCTTCTCCTTGTTCTTTGTACGCTTCTATCAAACAAAAGAGGTTATGGGTTAGGTCTGCGCAACTAACTATCGCAGAGGCCTCTGAAGCTTCTTTTAGGTGATCCAGATAGTGCTGCTTCCGTTCCTTCCATGGAAGTGATTTATCTTGCTCTGTTACCCCTTCGACAATTTCTAAGACGTCTGGGCCAAACTCTTCCTGTATTCTTTTTCGGTAAGCAGATTTCTCGTCCTCTGGAACATCTTCCAGTACATCATGTAGAAGACCTGCGATACAGGTGTTTTCACTTGCATTCCATTTTGTAAGTAAGTGAAATACTGCTATTGGATGGGTGATGTAGGGGGAGCCGTCCCCTTTTCGCTTCATGTCTCCATGCACCTCCACTGCTAAATCTATCGCGTTGAGTAGTCGCTTTGTAAGTATATTTTTCATAATGATTGATTGGTAAGAATTAAAGTTATTCTCTATTGAGTTCTTTGTACCGTTGGTTTGCATATTTCGACGCTGAAAATGCACTGCTTCCTTCGATGAAAGGGTCTTCTCCAAACATCGAATATTCTTGAAACGCTAAACGGAGTGCGTCTGCCTCTAGACTGGATGGTATAAAGCTGTCCACAATTTTCTTACAGACTGCAATTGCTTCTTCCAGAGTGTCATATTCACCTTGCTTGTAGCGCTCGCTCCTATCCTGATAATGAAAGAAGTCATCGACCATGACGGTAAATGTTTGTTTTTTCTCCATCGTTAAATCCGCATCAGAAGAAGGTACTGAAACTGTTTTTTTCATAGTAAAAAGTAGAAAAGAATAAAAGTTCTTTACTACTGCGTCGGCGGTGCTCGCTTGTTCCTCTTTTTGAAGGGAAAGGGATGCTTTCGCCCTGTTAGGAGATTGCAAAAGCCCTCTTCGCAAGCTTTGTGGGAAGAAGTAACCATGTACTTTTATTATAGTGATTTTTGCTCTGAAAGCAAGGTTTTGATGCTTTTTTATGGATGATAAAGCGGCAATCGATTGACTTCCCTATATATACACATACCATATGCAGGAATTATGAAACATATGCAACGCAACATTATTGGCCTCATGATCACTGCACTCGCAGTATTTACAGTGAGTGCCGGAGGGCATGGTGGTGTA
>JAQCIJ010000020.1 GCA_027592135.1 bacterium
GCTGCCGAATGGCGCGCAATCTTTATCGTCTGTGGCTTCGTCTCTTTTGGGTGGCTAGCAACATCTCTCAAGCGTTCAGTTGGGTCTAAAACCTTTCACGAAGTTATTACTGATATTTGCTACGAGCTCGGAGCACGAGACAAGCCTGCAGAGCCAACCAAACGACGTACATCACCAAAGAAGAACACTATGTCTGCAAGTGCAGTAATCGCTGCTTGCAAAGCAAAAACTATGCAGCGAAAGAAGAAAAAGAAGTAGAGGCGGCACACCGTGCCGCCTATGCTTATTTGATCTTGTACGTGATGTTTACATTCACAACGATTTCCTGCTCTCCTGCAGGGATTGGCGGTGACGCTCCACCACCATATCCTCCTCCCTTAGCATCCATCGATGCCTCTGAGCGCATCATCATAGGCTGTGGCCCTCCATATCCCATCTCTTCCCAGAAACCTTGCATAGCACCAAGACGTACTCCAAGGTCAGCTGCGAGCTTCATTGCTTTCATCTGAGCGTCTTCGATAGCTTCTGCGCGTGCCTGCTCTTTAAGCACTTCTGGGTCATCAATCGTAAATCCAACAGAGCCTGCTTGGTTTGCTCCCGCTTTTACCGCAACATCAAGAACACTAGAGATCTTATCGAGATCGCGAACCTTTACGACAAGGGACTGTGTCGCCTCAAATCCTTGATCCACACGCTTCCCATCGTTCCAGTCGTATGCAGGATTAAGATTTAAGTACTGTGTGCGAATATCTTTTTTTTCTACACCTACTTTCTCGAGTGCACCCATAACAGATTCCATCTTCTCTGTGAGCATCTTCATTGCTCCATCTGCAGTTTTTTGGCGTCCTGTTTGCACACCAAAATCCAGCGTAGCGATATCCGGAACAGCACTAACTTTTCCACTTCCCTGAATAGAAATAGTAAATTGATCCATGTGACGCGTCTCTACGTACTTACCGGTAACGTATAACCCACCAGCAATAAGAACTACCACAATAGGGAGCCATACAGGAGGCTTTAAGTAAATTGCTTTTTCTTCCATAATATTAAAGGGGGAATAATCGAGAGGATTATACCATTTATTGCAAAGCCTCGCTGCAATACCCATCCAATTCTTCCACTGGCCATTCCAAAACCCCACAAATACCTCGAGCCGTAATAGCACCACTAAAATCTACTTCACATTCACATATTCTTTGAAAAAGACGTCTCACTTCATCGGGATGTCGATGTGCAAGTATACACTCTAGACGATCTTGGAGTTGGTCTAGCACTATTTCATCAGGCATTGATCTAACCTGTCTAACCATAAAGATTAGTATCCCCCTCTCCTATTAATTTTGCAAATACTTCTCATACCCCCCATCTTCGAGTTGCTTGGCAAACGCTTTACTACCACTCTCAACGATCTTTCCATCAACCATAACATGGACATGATCTGGATGAATGTAATCGAGGATACGTGCGTAATGCGTTACGACAAGTGCGCTAAACTCTGGGCGTTTCCTCATGGTGTTCACTCCTTCTGCAACAATCTTCAGTGCATCGACATCCAATCCCGAATCTGTTTCATCCATCAGTGCGAGATGTGGTTCGAGGATATGCATTTGTAATACTTCTGCTTTCTTCTTTTCTCCACCAGAGAATCCTTGGTTCACAAATCTCTCTGCAAACGCCGTATCCATCTTGAGGCTCTTCATTTTTTCTTCGAGCAATGCTTTAAATTTAATTGGAGACGATACTTTCATCTCAGGGTGCCTCGCTTTCATCTGTGCCTTGAACGCTGCAAACAAAAAGCTTCGCAGTGTGACTCCTGCGATTTCTTTCGGATATTGAAACGCGAGAAACAGTCCCACCTGAGCCCGCTCATGTGGTGCAAGAGCAAGAAGATCCTGCCCCATAAATTCTACGGATCCCTTGGTGACCTCATACCCCGGATGCCCCATCAGCGTACTGACAAGTGTAGATTTACCAGAGCCATTCGGCCCCATAATGGCATGAATTTCACCCTCATTAATCATTAGATTGATTCCTTTGACGATCTCTGTAGTATCGACCGATATGTGGAGATTAGTAATCGTAAGCAAAGGGACTGGGGTTTAGTAGTTAGTAACTAGGGAAATATATGATAGACTGCCCCAGCCCCTAACTGCCAGCTACTATCCCCTAAAATAAAATGCCTAAAGTCACATTCCACATCGCAGGCCATGCAACGGAGGTAGAAGATATCGCTGGTAAAACCATCCTACAAATCGCTCTCGACCAGGGTGTCTCTATCGAGCACGCCTGTGGCGGAAATGGCTTTTGTACAACGTGTCTCTGTACGGTAAAAAGTGGGGGAGAAAACTTAGCCCCTCGAAACGACAAAGAAGAAAACATGGGTATCACCAACGAAAACGAGCGTCTTGGGTGCCAAGCGGTAGTAAACGGAGATGTCGAACTTGAAGTGCTGGATGCCTAAACACCAGCAAGCGCAGAAAGCTTTTGTTTTACTGCCTCGTCGTACGGTTGAATACGATGAATGCGCATGTACGCATCTTCTGCAGAACGTAAATCCCCAAGCTGTTCATAGCACTCTCCAATCATATGCAAAATTTGTGTATCACGAGAAAGTCTCTCGGATGCTTTTTCGAGTAAGTCCGCAGCTTCGGTAAAGCGCTTTGCTGCCATACAACACCTCCCAAGTGCTGCTGCACGCTCTGGGCTTTTTGGTTCTCTATTCAATGCTTCTTGGTAGGACACACACGCCAGTTCAAATTTACCCTGCTTATAACACGCAAGTCCAAGATTGGCATGAAAGCTCACATCATCTGCATCCATAAGAAGCTCTCTGTACAAGGCTTCTGCTTTTGCATTCCTCTCCATGTGTACGTAGAGCTTAGAAAGTTGTGCACGCACTTCGATGGATTGTGGGCTGAGTGTAAGAGCCTGGATAAGCAACTTTTCTGTTTCGTCATGCTTTTTGCGTGCTGTTGTTTTTTCTGCCTCGCGTAGTAGTGTACGCACTTTTTGCATTTCGATTGCCGAGACACGGGGGTTCTTTGTCGGTTTTTCTATCCGCGTTTCGCGCATCGTCATTCCACGCTCTTTTGCCGTATCAGATCTCTTAGAAATACCGCGAACAAACTTCCGAATATTGCGATTTTTAAACGCAACGCGCGCACCAAGGATCGCACAAATCCCAAAGAAAGAGCCGAAGAGGACGAGAATGTAGACCATCGGTCCATGAGGCTACCACTATCAGTGCAGGGAGCAAAGAGTAAAGAGAAAAGATTTACTGCTCTACTCCTAAGGCAAACCGCTGCGCCAAAAGTTGCCGATGCGTATTTGTCTGAAAATCCGCTACAAGCTGCGCAAATACTGGTGCATTATTACACAGACTCGCCACAGGCTGCTCACGCAAGGTAAGCCCTAAATGCATCATCAAGTCATCAGACTCTTTGCCACGCTTATGTAACGGAGAAAGAATCTGCATACGTTCTCGCAGAGACCGTGTACTCCAAAACGACAGCGCTGTTGTATGAATGATACGATGCATACGCAGCAAATCTGGATCCTCTTTTAGGCGCACAACCATCCCCGGAGCACCGAGTGCAATGTGCATCATAAACTGTTGATCATCTTCGGCGACACCTTCAAATAAAATTTTCAGATCTTGGATGCCGATGCGACGAAACGGTACTACCCGTGTGCGGGAAATAATTGTGGGAAGCAGCGAAGTCTGATGTTGCGTGGTAAGCACAAATACTAAGCCCTTTGGTGGCTCTTCTAAAATTTTCAAAAATGCATTCGCTGCAGGATCCTGCATTCGCTCTGCGCTGCGAATAATACAGCAGCGGTATGTTCCAGATCCCGTATCGATAAGGCGCTCTTGTAGTGCTCGGATATCATCAATACCGATAACATCCGTCTTCGCTTTTGGTGCCTTAGACCGATGGATCTGTGGCACATTCGATGTCTTTGCGATTGCCTTCCAGTCATCACAGGTCTCTTCCATCCAGAGCTGATCGAGTACCAGTAAATCTGGATGCGTAAGTTTTTCAAATTGCGATCGCATTTGTTCTTTGCATTCTTCCGGAACATCTTCAGAAAGAAGATCAAACGCAAACTGCAGAGCCATAGGCATCTTGCCTAAGTGTCTCGGCCCAGAAAACAAGTACGCATGTGCAACATTCCCTTTTGCAATATCACTCTTCAACTGTTCTTGTTGAGCCTGGTGACCAATAATGTCGTGAAGTTTTACCATTTTTTATCCGTGGCATTTTTTATACTTTTTCCCTGATCCACAAGGACAAGGATCATTGCGGCCTATTTTATCTACATTTAACGGAGTTGTACCTGCTGCTTTATGATCGTCTGCATTCATCACGATCGGATTCTGATTTCCTGATTTCCTGATTTCCTGATTTCCCGTTCCTTTTACACCATGTCCCAATCCCTCCTCAATCACATCCTCATTCGTCTGCAATCCCCCTAGTGCATCCTGTGCTTCTTGCAAGAAAGCCCTCGGTGCAAACTGATTAAAGTCTGCCTGAAGAAGCATGCGAATAATCGTACTTTCGATAGTGGCCAATAGTTGTTGGAACCTTCTAAATCCTTGGTCTTTGTATTCAATAAGAGGGTCACGCTGTGCAAACCCTGCAAATGCTACTTGCTCACGCAGATGTGACATATCATCAATATGATCCATCCAACGCGTATCAATTGACTGCAATGTAATCACACGCTCAGCCCTCGCAACTATTTCTGCATCCTCTTCTTCGCACTTCGATTCATAAAAATTAACGAGGAATTCTCCAAGCTCTTTTTTGGCAGTATCACGATCCTGGAAAGCCTCAAAGACCTCTGAGGTAAACTTCTGGCGAAGTATGGGATGCAACGCTCCAACAGTCTCACTCATTTCTTTCGTATCCCAACCTTCTGCATCATCTCCACTCGAATGACTTTCGACAATTGCTGCACCTTCATTGCGCAAGGAATCAAGAACATTCTCGTGCAGCGGCTGCTCCCCAGTTCCCAATTTCCCAATTTCCCCAGTTCCCAATGCTTCGGATTCCTGCAACCGATCCAATATCTTCTGCCTGCGCACATAAATAATCTCTCGGTGCTTATTCATCACATCGTCGTACTGCACAGTGTGGCGACGGATATCAAAGTTCTTTCCTTCTACGCGCTTCTGCGCTCCTTCGATACTCCGAGAAACAATCGTGTTTTCGAGTGGCACATCATCGGGAACATTCAAACGTTCCATCATCACCTTAAGACGATCTCCGCCAAACAACCGCATGAGGTCATCTTCCATAGAAACGAAGAACCGGCTTTCTCCTGGATCTCCTTGTCGTCCAGACCGACCACGCAGCTGGTTGTCGATACGACGAGACTCGTGGCGCTCTGTACCTAAGATTGCCAAACCGCCAAGTTCTTTCACTCCTTCGCCTAGTTTGATGTCAGTTCCACGTCCCGCCATGTTCGTTGCAATAGTAATCGCTCCTTTCTGTCCTGCTCCTGCGACTATCTCTGCTTCTCGCTCGTGCTGTTTCGCGTTCAGTACATTGTGTTCAATCTTCTCACTGGTAAGAAGTGAACTAAGTGCCTCAGACTTTTCGATAGAGGTTGTACCAATAAGCACAGGTTGTCCCTTTTCGTTCATTTCGCGTGCCATCTTGGCAACCGCCATAAACTTCGCTTCTACTGTTCGGTAAATTGCATCCGAATGATCTGCGCGAACGACAGGTTGGTTTGTTGGGATCACAATGGTGCCGAGTTTGTAGATCGATTCGAACTCTTCTTCTTCAGTTTTAGCAGTCCCCGTCATTCCTGCAAGCTTGTCGTACAAACGGAAGTAGTTCTGGAATGTAATGGTCGCAAGTGTCTTGCTTTCACGTTGTACTTCTACCCCCTCTTTCGCTTCGATAGCCTGATGAAGCCCATGACTGTAGCGACGTCCTGGCATCAAGCGCCCTGTAAATTCATCGACGATAACTACTTCACCATCACGAACAACATAATCCGTATCGAGCTCGTACATAGCGTGAGCACGGAGCGCTTGTTCTATATGATGCACTTCCTCGAACCCTTTTTCGGTGTAAATATTTTCGAGCCCCAAAAGCTCTTCCATTTTTTTGATTCCCTCTTCGCTGAGTATAGCAGACTTTTGCTTTTCATCTTTGTTGTAGTGCACATTTTCCTGTAACTCTTTTACATAGTTGGAATACTGTAAGTACTTCGTAGTCGATTCCCCTGCAGGTTGCGAAATAATCAGAGGAGTTCGTGCTTCATCAATTAAAATAGAATCCACCTCATCCACAATAGCGTAGTGCAACCCTCGTTGTACCTGACGATCTTTACTTACCGCCATGTTATCGCGGAGGTAATCGAATCCAAACTCGTTGTTTGTTCCATACGTGACATCACATCCGTACGCCTCTTGGCGCTCTTCATGATTTTTTTCATGCAAGATTACCCCAACAGTTAAACCGAGTGCTTTGTAGAGCGCAGACATCCATGCAGTATCGCGACGTGCAAGGTAATCGTTCACCGTCACAACGTGCACTCCTTTACCAAGCAATGCATTGGCATAAATCGGCATCGTACACACGAATGTTTTTCCTTCTCCTGTACGCATCTCTCCAACATTTCCTTTGTGCAGTGCAACTCCTCCAACGATCTGTACATCAAATGGATCTTTAATCTCCCATACAAATTCTATTCCTTCTTCCTCGTACTTTGTCCCTGCAAGCAAGTTACAGGCACGGGCAACAAGAGCGAATGCTTCTGGAAGAATATCGTCGACCGTTTCATCTTTTGCGAGTCTAGCCTTAAACTCTTCGGTCTTTTTTGGTAAATCTGCAAGGGTCAGTTTTTGATATTCCTCACTCTCCTGTACAGCCCGTACTTTGGCAATATACGGCCGAAGCTTCTTCAGCTCCTTCTCGTTTGGGTCACCAAGTAGCCGGTTAATGGAATCCATGAGAGACATTTACAAAAGAGTAGCAGGGAAGAGAAGTTCGTGCTGAATTATTGACAGAAATGATTTTTATACTAAAATGTTCCAATGTTGAACCGTGCTTCCCAATCTCCTCACTCTATAGTTAGCCCTGCAACGCATTCGGAAAAGCCGTGTGTCAGCTTCCCAGATTGGCCATGGTTGAATAATCAAATCAATCTACAAAGAAAATATTGGATCGCAGTAAACGAAGCCCAGTCGAAAAAACACGCAGGCCCAATGCACCCATGGGGTAGGTGGGAGGAAGTGCAACATAGTCAGTGGAATGTAGTGATGCAAATGGTGCAAAGATTTACTGATCCTGATCACATCGATCAAGCAATGCAGGTTATGGTTAGTATGATGCGTAAACTTATTCCAGAAATTGGACTCTTTGAAATCCATAACGCCATCCAGTCTGAAACATTTACTCAACCTCAAAAAACTATATTGCTAAACGCGTTAGCAGAAGCACCTAAAGCACCTATTGTAGAGTTGATATATAGCGAAGATTTTGAATATAGCGAAGATTTTGAAGATGATAATGAACCATGTGATTCATTCTTTGGATGGACTGATCGTCAAAAAATTCAGTGGGCACAGATTATTCGTCAAGCAGAGAGTGAACTACGAGCAAGTAAGATCTCTAAAACAACCGCTATTACAAAAATATTTATTGCACTACAAAAATCAGATATTAGTGTAGCGGAATTAGAAGAAGCAATAAGCAATCTAGAAAGCGACGAGGTGAAAGCATTACTCAATGGAATTCTCAACAGTATATTCGATGAATAACAACGTACCATTTCCACACTTTCCGTTTTCCACTTTTTTACCACCCCCGTCCGTACCAAGGCTGCACTATCTGTGTGTCATATTTTTGAGCACGTAAAAACCCTGGAAGCACATCGGTAATCGGTTCTAGATGTACATGATCTGCTGTGATCTTTTCTCGATGTTCGGGAATGAGTTCGCCCATCCAGTTGAGTGATGAAAGGTCATCTATAGAAATCAACGTCGGCACCTCCCACTCTCCTCCCTGTATAAACAACTGATCTTTCTTGGTCGAATGCATCCAATACACATCTTCACTCTTTACTTCTGACGTATCACTTTTTACCCTTGCATTATAAAGCTCCGATAAATGAATCCCCGCTGATGGGATGCATAACTGATCCGCAAGAACATTCGCATACGTCGCTGCAACTCTAAGAGAAGTAAACCCTCCAGGCCCAACGATGCAGGCGACTCCCTCTAGGTCTTCGAAACTCCACCCAGCAGATGCAAGAACCTTCTCAGTCATCGGTAGTAATTCGTGGTCACCGATACGCGCATGTACAGATTCGAAAGCAACAGTAGATGTATCATCCACACAGGCAATACATGCTTCGTGGGAAGCCAAGTCGAAGAAAAGGGTTTTCATAATATGAGGTAAGTATTAAGGGATAAGGGATAAGTGGGAAGATAATTCTTTTAAATATTCCCTTACCCCGTAATACTAACCCCATGCCCCTACTCTCAATCATCATTCCAACGCATAAACGTCCAGACACCCTGGAGGCGTGCCTACAGCATTTAGAGAGCCAGACTATAAAAGATAGTATTGAGGTAATAGTGATCAATGATGTCCCAAATGACAAGGAGTACGAACGCCTTGCAAACTCCTCTTGGCAAATTCCTATAGTTTTTGAAACAATTCCACCATGTCATCAAGGGGTGGCACGCAACAAAGGAGTCCAAAAAGCACGGTCGTCCACCGTGCTTTTTATCGGTGACGATATTTTCCTCGATCCGAATGCCTGTGAAACACATTTACGTATTCACCACCCCCTACCCCCTACCCCACACCCCCTACGTACACCCGTCGCTGTGCTTGGTGAGACAGATTGGGATCCCAACATGACAATTACTCCTGTCATGAAGTGGCTTATGGAATCTGGGTGGCAATTTGGCTATCCGCAGATCTCTCGGTACGCACACGGCATGATACCTAAAAACATTCAGCATCAATTCACCTACACCAGCCACATTTCGGTACCAACAGATATTGCACTGCGTACACCTTTTAATCCCAGTAGTACTCTGTACGGTTGGGAGGACATAGAATGGGGCATGCGATTACGCGAAAATGGTGTACAAGTGTTTTTCGAACCCGATGCCATGGCACACCATCACCATATGATCACAATGAAAGACTCACTTAAACGCATGGAAACGATCGGGGCGTCTGCAGTGGCACTTTCCAAATCTGTTCCAGAGTTTGATCGTCTACCAAAGGGGCTTAAGAAACTTGCATACAGCGTGTGTGCTCAGTTCCCGACAATGGCAGGAAAACACCGCAAAGCATTTTTGAAAGGAATAAAACAAGGGTTAGGAGTTAGTAGCTAGGGATTTTACCCCCTAGCCCCTGACTACTAGCTACTAACCCCCTATACTCACACTATGTTTCGACGCATGGATCTCCTCCTCTTCGGCCTTGCTACGGTGCTTACTCTCTTTGGACTCGCTATGATTGCGAGTGTATCGGTGTTCGAAAGTTATCAAATTACAACACGCCTTGTAGCCCAAGGGTTACGCGAGGACACCAGTAATTCGTTTTATCTTCTGAGAAGCTTCTTCCATGTACTCGTAGGATTTTGCGCGATGTTTTGTACGATGATCATTCCCTATCGCCTCTGGGAGCGTCTGGCGATGCCACTCTTCCTCGTAACACTTGTTCTTCTACTGCTCGTATTCCTTCCAGGAATAAGTGCAGACTACGGAACTGCGTATAGCTGGTTGCGACTCGGGCCTTTTTCTCTACAGCCTTCAGAATTTTTAAAGCTGACGCTTATCTTCTATATGGCATTGTGGTTACAAAAACGAGAGCAACTTATCTCCACTTGGCGTGATGGGTTCATTCCGTTTGCGATTCTCCTCTCTCTGTCCACTGTGCTGGTAGCTCTGCAACCGGATCTTGGATCGTTCTTGGTGCTCACATCTATCGCAGTCGTGATGTTCTTTGTTGCGGGTGGAAATATTTTCCACGTGATCTTAGGGGGATCGCTCGCTGCCATGATCGGACTCCCGATTATTTTACAAAAGCAGTACATCAAAAACCGATTTAGAGCATTCCTCTCCCCTGATGATCCTTCGATCAGTGAAACGATCGGATTTCAAATCAAACAGGCTCTCATCGCCATAGGATCAGGAGGATTCTTTGGCCTCGGATACGGTAAGTCTATTCAAAAATTTGGATACCTCCCCGAGGTACAAAGTGACACAATATTTGCGGCAATGGCAGAAGAGCTTGGATTTATGCGCCTGATGATTATCCTAAGTATGTACGCCATATTCGTACATAGAGGATATCGCACAGCTTTAGAAGCTCCGGATCGTTTTGGACTACTCGTCGCTACCGGTATTACGACCTGGGTTGCAGCGCAAACACTCCTCAATATGGCCGTTAACCTGTCACTCTTCCCACTTACGGGAATCACGATGCCATTTATTAGCTACGGAGGCTCTTCTCTGGTTTCTCTTTTGCTCGCTACGGGTATTTTGATTAATATTTCGATGCATTCCACGCAAGCAATGGCCTTAGAAAGAAAGAGAACACCTAAGGCAAATCGAGCTTATTAGTGGATAGTGAATAGTGAATAGTGGATAATACACACTCTTTATCCTCTATCCTCTATCCTTTTATACATTCAAAAAGAATACTTTTTGTCGGCGGCGGCTCTATAGGGCACATTGCACCTGCGCTTGCTGTATGGGAAGAATGTAAAACACTCATCCCAAACTCCTCTGCACATTTTGTCTGCAGTCCGAGACCTGGTGATGCGCAGTTTTTACAGGAAAATGATCTTGAGTTTTCGATACTCAATGCACCGCGCCTCTCTGTCTTTTTCCCGTTTGCATTTTTATTAGCTACAGGTCGAGCGAAAAAAATCCTGGAGACTGTGCAACCTGACATTATTTTTTCCAAAGGAAGCTACGTTTCGCTTCCCTTGTGTTTTGCTGCCAAGAAAAAACATATCCCTATTGTGTTACACGAATCCGATTCCGTAAGTGGTAACGCGAATCGTATTGTTGCAAGGTGGGCAGACCAAATCTGTACGGGCTTTCCGAGTAATTTTCATCACACAGGAAATCCTTTTCGCGCAGAAATGCTGCACGGATCCAAAGAAGAAGCGCTAAACATCGTCGGTTTCGACGGTACAAAACCTATCCTCCTTATCACAGGAGGAAGCCAAGGAGCTCAAGTGATTAATGATGCGGTTGCTGCGCAGCTCGATGACCTGTTGCTACGGTGCGACATCATTCACATCACTGGTCGTGGAAAATATAACAGCGCACTACCGTCTACTGCTCACTACTATCAAACAGAGTTTGCACACGAAGAACTCGCACATTTTTATGCTGCAGCAGATCTTGCAATAAGCAGAGCAGGGGCAGGGTCTATTACAGAACTCGCAGCCAATAGCATTCCAAGTATTTTTATTCCTCTTCGCGGAGTTGGTCACGATCATCAATACAAAAATGCACAAGTAGCAGCGGAAAATGGATGCATTCATCTGGAGCAATCGGATCTTTCAAAAAAACTTTTACGAACAGTGCACTCACTTATTGAAGACAGTGCAAAACGGAACAGTATGCGTGAAATATTTCATGATGTGTGTAAGCCAGACGCGGCTTTACAGATAGCAAAAATCATTGCCCAAACTCTTGATTCCTGCGGTGGAGATCAGTAGCCTATTGCAACTATGAAACAACTCCACATTCTGATAATTCCCCTCTTCGCACTTGCTCTTCTCGCAGGTTGCGGAGAATCAACCGACACTCCTATGGACGATATGCAAAACCCACCAACAGATGCAGCATTTGACGGCAAACTCCTTAAGGGAGACTACGAAATTATTTTGCACACAACAGAAGGAGATATCACCCTAGAGCTTGATGCAGATGCAGCACCAAAAACTGTCACAAACTTTATAGTACTAGCTAAAATGGGCTTTTACGACGGATTGACATTCCACCGTGTTATTCCTGACTTCATGATTCAAGGAGGAGACCCTAATGGAAACGGAACAGGAGGAGAAAGTATTTTCGGATCTGCATTTGAAGATGAAATTAACGCAGATAGCTACGATCTACACAAAAAGAAGCTGAAGAACGAAGTAGATGGAGCACTTCCACCAGAACTCAAAGATGCAACCGTAAAAGAATACCTACAACTACAAGGGTACAGTTTTAACGACGATTTGAAGTCTTTACCTATGGAAAAAGGTGCTATCGCCATGGCAAATAGCGGGCCAAACACCAATGGTTCTCAATTCTTCATTATCCAGAAGAAAGGCGGCACAGCGTGGTTAGAAGGTAAGCACACCGTATTTGGCAAAGTAACAGAGGGCTTAGATATTGTAGACGCTATCGCTAATGAAGAAACGCACCCAGGTGATATGCCGGTAAAGGCAATTACGTATACGGTGGAAGTAGTAGAATAGAGGGGATAGTATCTAGTATTTAGGGGTTAGGGACGTATAGTATTCCCAAGTCCCTAACTACCAACTACCAATCCTTAATGAGAACAAGATTTGCCCCCTCCCCAACAGGCATGCTCCATATTGGTGGCCTGCGAACAGCGCTTTTTGCGCACCTTGCTGCCGCGCAGGAAAATGGAAAATTTATCCTACGCATAGAAGACACCGACCAAGAGCGCAGTGTAGAGGGTGCTGTAGAAAATATTCTCAAAGCCATGCACTGGGCCGGAATAGACCCTGACGAAGGAGTGATGCTACGTGATGGTATTATCATCGAAGAGGGAACCCGCGGACCGTACACACAATCAAAAAGATTTGATCTCTACCGCAAACATGCACAGGAACTTATCGAAAAAGGTTTTGCCTACTTCGCATTTGATACAAAAGAAGAGCTCGACCACATGCGAGAGCGCGAATCTCAAGCAGGAAATCCAGCCCCTAAATACGATGCCTCTGTGCGCAGTACAATGAAGAACTCTCTGACGCTTCCGGAAGAGGAATGGAAGAAGCGAATGGAAGACGGTGAACCCTATGTTATACGGATGCTAATCCCCGAAGGAGACACCGTACAATTTACCGATGATATTCGTGGCAAAGTGGAATTTAAAGGAATGGAAATTGATGATCAGATTCTTATAAAGAGTGATGGCTTCCCGACATATCATCTCGCAAACGTTGTTGATGATCACCTCATGGATATCAACCTTGTTGTCCGTGGAGAAGAATGGCTCAGCTCTACACCAAAACACCTATTGCTCTTCCAATACTTCGGATGGCAATCCCCTCGCTACGCGCACGTTCCACTGCTGCTAAATCTTGGTGGAAGTAAGCTCAGCAAAAGACAGAACGACGTTGCCGTTGGCGACTACATCGAAGCAGGATACTTACCCGAAGCTGTTATCAACTTTATTGCACTGCTCGGATGGAACCCAGGGACTACCCAAGAGATGTTTACAATAGAAGAACTGCTCGAAAGCTTTTCTATGGATCGTATCCAAAAGGGAGGTGCTGTATTTGATGTCGAAAGACTTAATTGGTTCCAAGGGCAATGGATGCGCAAGTTCACCCCTGAAGACTTTGCTGCACGCATTCAACCTATTGTGGCAGCTGTGTACCCAGAAGCAGCAACTGACGAACGCTTCGAGGAACGTGCAGCACTCATCCAAAATCGCATCACATTCTTCCCTGAAGCTCCAGAAATGCTGTCATATTATTACGACGAACCAAAAGTTGATATGGAACTGATCGCAAGTAAAAAACAAAATCTGGACCCAAAACTTGCGAAAGAAATGATAGAACTTCTCATTGAAAAACTCACACCATTTGAAGATTGGACAGACGACAGTCTTAAAGACTACCTCTTCGCTCTTGCAGAGGAAAAAGGGCTCAAAAAAGGACAGCTCCTCTGGCCACTCCGTGCTGTTCTTACAGGCCTTCCCTTTAGCCCAGGTGCATTCGAAGTTGCTAGCGCTCTGGGGAAGGAGAAGACGATACAACGATTACGATCTGCGCAATCAACCCTATAAACCGCAGCCGAAGTTCATTTTCCTTTGCAATATTGTATTTGCCTAAATTATTAATTTATAGTATAATATACATATGATCAAAAAAATATCAACATTTAAAAAAAGGCACAAAGTAGTCTTTGCCATAATTATTGGATTAGCGGTTGTAGCATTTTGGCGAGGCGCTTGGGGTATTATGGATGTCTATGTATTTCCCAATAACTACGGAATTAGCTCTATAGTATGTCTTATGGTAGGTATGGGGCTTTTGTATGCCACCAATTATATTGTAGAAGAGCTGATGTAGTACTACGAAAAAATTGCTACACTATCTGCATGGATGCAAAACTTAAAACCGATCAAGGTAGAGCAATCGTAGAAGGAAAAACCGCAGTACCCTTTAAGACATTCGTCGGACTCGTGCTCCAGCGCAAAGTCTTAACACTCTTTAAGCAATGGGGAAAAGAGGCAGTGATTATCGATTCAGAACTATTAACCGACCTCGCTTCTGCCCCTCAAGACAGCCAAGAAAACAAAGAGCAGCTGGTACTCGTCACCCTCGGCACTGGCGTAATTGTAGGAGTGTTTGCACTAGCAGTTGCACAAATAGCACTAACACCGTGGGGTATTTACCTTAAAGAGCGTGAATTATTAATGATAGTGGGAGTCATTGTAGGCCTTGCCATTCTGGCATTCGCTCTTAGTCGATCGAAGAAGAAAGGGAGGAGCCAAAAGCTCACAGATGCTATGGAGAAAATCACAAGTATCGTGTCAAAATAAAACTCTATGGATATCCAGGAGAATGTACCCCTGCGGCCAAAGACAACAATGCGTATTGGTGGTACCGCCAAGTACTACGCGGACATTTCTTCTAAAGAAGACATCGAAGCAGCCGTTGCTTTTTCTCAAGAAAAACAGATCCCTCTCATCATGCTTGGTGGTGGAAGTAATACAATCTTTGCTGATGGAGAAATCAATGCATTAGTAATACGAATTACCGCCACGCGAACCAACGAACCAACGAACCAACGAATAATCGTAGAGGCTGGCAAAAACCTCCCCCAACTTATCAACGAACTCGCAGAGCAAGGTCTCGATCTCTCACCGCTTACAGGAATACTCGGAACCGTAGGAGGAGCGGTCTTCGGCAACGCTGGACAAGGACCAAAAAGGGTCTGGATCGATAGCTTTATCGAGTCTGTTGAAGTATTTCACAATGGTCAATGGTCAATGATCAATGGTCAAGATTGTGATTTTGGCTACCGCGAAAGCTGGTTCAAGAAACAAACCTGCAAACCTTCAAACCTTCAAACCTTCAAACCTACTCCTATCATCTGGTCTGTAACCCTCAAAATCCCTCAAGAAGAACCTCAAACCATCAAAGCAGAGATAGACCGCCTCTTGCAGCAGCGTCTCGATACACAGCCACATGTTAAAACTGCAGGCTCTTGCTTTAAGGCAGTTGGCGACACTCCCGCATGGCAATTAATCGATAGTGCAGGGCTTCGGGAAACAAAAAGCAACGATGTGCATATCAGCGAGAAACATGCGAACTTTTTGATTAACGATGGGCAAGCTTCTTTTGAAGATGCCGTGAATGTTGTAAATACCATCAAACAAGGTCTTACCAATAACCCAGCGCACCCATCCTTGGGTGCAGTTGAAATCGAAATGCGCTTTATAAAAGAAGATGGCACATTGGAGTTTTAGTCTTTGCGCTGCCATATCAGGGTTTAGACAACAAAAAGGCCAGCCTTACGGCCGGCCCTTCGTAAACAATGTAGCCCCATTAGAACGGGAGATCTTCCGCCTTCACTTCTGATGTATAACTAATTTCTGGTATAGCGGCAACCGGTTCTGCATCGAGTGAAGCAGAAGGTGCAGATTGATCATAGGATGAATTTCGTGACCTCTCTACTGCATCATTAGCCTCGGAGTTTGCAATACCAAGAAGGCAAACACTATCGGCGATAATCTCTGTAGTTGTGCGCTTGGAACCTGTCTGTGTCTCCCAGCTCCGTGTTTGTACACGACCAGATGCATAGACACGGTTTCCTTTTTTTACACAACGAGAAACTTCTTCTGCAAGCTCACCCCAAATCACCACATTATGAAACTCGGTGCGATCTTTTGTTTCACCAGAAGACTTGTCTTTCCAGCTTTCGTTTGTGGCAACACCAATAGTCAACACCTGCTGACCATTTGTTGTAGTGCGCATTTCTGGGTCTCTTGTCACATTACCAACAACCTCTGCTTTGTTTACCACATTACAGACGTTTGGTGCACCTTCTGGTGCTTTGAGTTGGCCATCTTTAGGGTCAAGCATAATAAGGTCCTGACCAACAATCTTTGTCTTACTGCGCTTTTCTGCACTCTTTTCGTCTTCCCAGCTGTCTGTCTGCAGACGGCCAGCGATAAAGAGCTGCGAACCAGCCTTAACGTACTGCCCGGCGATGTCAGCCATGGCACCCCATAGGGTAACCGTGTGAAAACCTTTACCTTTTAGCATTTCTCCAGCTTCCGATTTGAACGTGTACGGAACAACTACATTTAAATCCGTAACCGAAGTGCCACCAGGTGTCTGGCGTACCTCTACGGGCTGTGTCTGATAACCGATGATGTGGACGCGATTTAATGAAAACATATCTCAAGGGGGGAATAGAATTAGAGGAGGTCTCTAGATGAGATGTGCACAAACGTACACCCGATAAAACCCACGTGCAAATAATTGAAGTTGCAAAAAATAAAACTGATGTTGTTGTAAATATTTTTTCATTCCCAACTCCCTATTCCCCATTCCCAAATCTGACCAAGGAAAAATCACGAGATCTCCTGTACAATACACGCAACCTCTTCCTATAAAACAAGCTTGGAAACATTGGACCATTCTCGGCGTCGCAACATTGCAACTCTCATACTGGTGAGTGCACTCCTGCAACACGCTACTCCTATTCTTGCGGCAAACAATGAATACCAGCCCTACACGATTCCCAGTAATAATCCTGAAAGTTACGACGATATCAAAAAGGTTATTATCGAAGGAGGAAGTAATAATCCAAGGGAGAACATTCACATGAATCTCAACGAAGCATTCTCTGGAGGATGGGATTGGGAAAAAGAAGTAAACGGCGTGTTCGAGCAACAGGAAGCTAAATGCCCTCCGTCAGTCGATGAGCCATTGGGAGCGCGATGCAAAGACCGCAACTTTACCTTCTGGAGAAAAATAAGGAATAACCAATGGGAAGAAGAAATCCCCTGTCCGACAGTAGTTGATAAGCCTATCGGTTGGAACTGTAGAACCGAAGACCATGTATACTGGGAAAAAACAGGCCTCGACGAATGGACGGAGAGGCTGGTCTGTGAATCTACTACAGGTAAATCTATCGGGGACCGATGCGAAGATAACACTGGACGTTTTTGGCGAAAGACTGGAGACAATGAATGGACACAGGATGCAATAGATGCAACACAAGATGATGCAGCAATGGAGGCAATTCTGCGTGTCCCGCGCACAATATCACAAGCAACAATTGAAGAGAATGCAGAAATACCAAGAATACGAACAGATGCGGAAGTCGATGCAAACTCTGAAAAAACGAATCCAAACCTCGGGCTTATTCCCAAAGTAGAAGGTGTACCAGGTCGCGATACAGAGCAAGCGTATGGTAATATTCGTTCAGGTCTTGGTATGCGCCGTGAAGATGGAGGCGATAATGATATTGAATATAGCGATGCAGAAAAGCGTCGAGTCAAAATTAATGAATTTACTGGATTTGAATACCCGAAAGATCGCGATACTACTTGTGGACTCACAACACTCTGTAGGCCACCTGGACATCCAAATACACGAGGAGTACGTGACAGTCCTACATTTTTTTGTCAGCACCCCTGCCAAAGACCTCTCGATGATGACGGGAAACCAGGAAACTGGGACGAGGAAGATTCCACAGCAGCACAGTGTGGAAGTCAAGAACCCTATGAGCCAGAAGAGGATTTAGTAAAGTACAGTTGTGGAGGAAAAGTCACCAAAGGCCCAGGTGAAGGATTTTGTGAGGAATTAGATGCAAATGGGCAACTAGGTGGAGTCTGCCAAGATATGAATAGTTGGGTCTATATCCTCTGGAGTAAACTGGTTCATATTTGCTTAATTCCAACCCCTTTAGGACCTATCCCTATTCCCATTTATCGCTACGAAAAAGGAGAATGCGGTTTTCCTGCAGAAATAGAAGACAGTGAAAATAGTGAAGCAAAAAGAGAGGATGGATGGAGTGAAAGCGGACGATTTGAATGCTGTAGTGATTCCCCATACTCAGGCGGTGCCACCTATGATAAAAGTCACAAAGGAGAAAGTTGTATTGCGTGCACTGGCGAAGACTGTCGTCTCCACCCAAACACAAAGGCGGTAATTGTTAATGAGGCGTGGCTCGATCCATTCCCCGCAGATCTCCCTGGAGGATGTCTGCTCGGAGTTCCTGTGGTTCCAGATGCCCCAGAAGAGCCAGAAGTGCCAGAAGATACAGAAGATCCAGACTATCAGGCTGCATTATCAATATATAATGCAGCGATAGCTGCTATAAACGCAGTAATAAACGTAATAAATGGAATAATAGATGCATTGATTACATTGGGCATCGACCCAGAAGAGCGCAGTATCAATATTGGTGCATGGGCCACGACAGATGCAAACCTTCGAAAAGTTACCCAAGATCGAGAATACATTTCATTCTTCCGCGACTACAACAATGCAAGCTACGAACGCTCTACAGCCCTAACGACATACGTGCGAGACGATGACTTTAAAAAAGAAAACATTCCTGTTGCCTGCTATGGCATGTACGACCTTGCCCCAGAAGATGCAAAACTGGAGAAGATAGAACCCGAAGATAAGCGTTGCACCATCGCTGCATACTACAGTGCAGATGATGGAGATGGGGGCAAAGTAAATTTCTTAGACATGAAAAACTCACAGCGTGGAAAAGGAAAATTAAAAGATATCCTCAATGACAATCCCTTTGAAAACCCTTCCCGCCCCTTTACGCAAAAGACGGATTTGTGGTGGCCAAAGCTGCGCAATGGAGAAATAAATCTTGGTGCTTTCTCGATGATCAACGACGAAGTATTCAGTGATGTCTTCCATGGAGACTTCTCATTTACATTGCTGACAACAGACCACGCCAAACAGCGATCAACCGTTCAGTTAGATACCAACAGACTCCTAAGTGACGGTGCGCGTATTCGTACACCAGACGACACCATCACCATAGAAAAAGACCCTACGAAAGACCGTCGTACCATGGTCGAATGGTGGCACATGGTCGAAACAGAGATGCACATAGCCTTTACATTGCCCACCGTGCGTTTACTGCTACCAACCTCATGGACAATCGATTTAAATCCTCTGGACCCTCTCTATACACCACCAGAAAAACCAGAGCCTGGAGATCGTTCTCCAGACATACGATCGGAATCCATAGAGATACAGGTACAAGCAACAGAAGATCTTCTGGGAGATGTAGTAAGTTTTATGGAGCGTGCACTTCTCCTGCGCATAGAAGGAGAGCCTGTCCCGATTGTCGTACCAATCGTAAACCCAACCGAGTTGCGAGCTATTGCACAGGGATGGGAAGTGTGGGGTAAAAAGCAGACCAAAAAAAGTCTTGGTGGTGGCACAGAAGCCCAAGAAGTTGCAGACAAGCTCAAAGAATATGCAGACCAAGCAGACAAAGTCCGTAAACTACGAGCGCAACTACCACGATATGCAGGAGCAATGCTAAAAGAGCAACGCCAGGTTACGCGAACACTTGCAGACTGGATGAATGAAAATCTGACAAGTTATCGTGCATATCTTCTTGTTGAAAGAAGTATTCAATTCTTACAAGCATTTTGGCAGTTTGATCAATCGATCTATCGTAAATTACACGATGACACAGCATTCCCGTGGCCTCGCACCGAACGATTTACGTCACCAGTGTATTCATTGCTCGACCCATGGCTCCCGGGTAGAGAAAATGAGGGAGATACTACTGCAGGCATGCGCCAATATGCAGATTGCCTTGCTGATGCAGAAGACCTAATATCCAGTGTTTGTCTACTCAGTGGAGATGCGGTAATTAACTGTCTCCAAAGTACAAGTACAAGTTGTGCTGCAGTTGATCTAACGATCTTTAGTAAGTACTTTGACTGCGTTGAATTTGTTTTCAGATCACGCATAACATATGGCGAAGGCGTATTTCCTACCCTTGCCGTCTGTGAACGGTTCTACCCCACTCCTCCACTACTACCAGAGTTGCCCGATGTTGCGCGAGATGCAGATATCGTTCTCGATTTCACCGCATTCCGCGAACCACAACGTACGATAAAACTGCCGATACTTAAACCTATACAAATTCGTATCGATTTCGATGACATCGACCCACCACCACTCGAACAGGACAAAGAGCCAGAAGAATATCCTGTTCTTGCGGATCTGCCAGAGTTTCCAGATAGACTGTCTGATGACATCATTGCTGGTCTTCCTATAGTAATCAATCCTGCGGGAAAACCAGGTTTCGATTCATTCAGAGAAGCTGCAGTGTTTTCCATCTTTACAGAAACCGCACCAGGAGACCCATTTCCAAAGATCAAAATGCCAACAATCGACTTCCTTGGATTGACAGTTTTTCTCACAGAAACATACTTCCTTATCTCACGTATGAGTAGAGAGTATGCACTCTTCTGGAACAGCTTGATGCTCAAACAATGCGACAGAGGAAATCCGAGTGGTGACTGTGTTCGACCAGGTACAGAACAAGACTGCGTAGAGCCATACAATGACCCCTTCCAAAAATGCGTACACTTCGAAGCAGATCTTAACGAACGCTTCCAAC
>JAQCIJ010000021.1 GCA_027592135.1 bacterium
AAGGAGCGGCGTGGGGCAATAGCGTGGCATGCCAACAAGGAGCGAAGTGGGGCTTTTTCTGCTACAATCTCCCGCTATGTTTTACGTCTACATCCTCAAGTTCAAAAACGGTCAGTATAATATTGGATTCACCAGAGATCTGAAGAAGAGGTTGATCTAACACAAGAATCATTCTTCACCAACAACATCACGCATTGAACCGGAAGAATTGATCTTCTATGCAGCATTTAAGTCGAAAGAAAAAGCATTGGACTTTGAAAGGTACTTGAAGAGTTCATCGGGGTTTGCGTTTAGGAACAAACGATTTATATAACTGAACGCTATTCCGTTAGATTATTTATTGCAATCACAAGACAGGCGATGAGAATCATTGAAAAAAGGAAATACCCAAACGACGGCGTAAACATTGCTGGCAAAGGTGTAAATACAACTAACACAGACAATTATCAGAGTACTATCAGACAAGTATTGATTGGAATCATTGCAACTGTGGTCGGAGGAATCATCCTTTATGCACTCACATCAGGGTTCTAACTCCGTTCAATACAGCCCACCAATAGTTCTGTACAGCAGTGGAACCTCCTTCGTCGCCAGTAGTAGAGTAAAAATTACCATCACGAGAACTTCATATTTCTGACACTCTTCTCGTCAATCTTTTTTAGCAGTAGGGTGCATACATGTTCCAAAAGCTCCTTGATCTGTTTTATCCTAAGCATTCCCTCGAGTGGAAAGATATTCCGTTTCGGCCTTATAAAGAATTACAACATTCATTAAAAGAACGTGGACTCGGTTCACTCGATCGTATTTTTTCTGCATGCAATTATCACGATTCGATAGTTTTACAGCGTGCTATTTTTACCCTGAAGTACAGACGCGTTCCGGGGCTTGCATCACGCCTTGCTGATTTTATTGTTCTTGCGTGCAGAGAAGAGGTGATACCTGATATCGTTCTTGTTCCTGTTCCTCTCCATTGGCAGAGGCATTTTGATCGCGGATTTAATCAGGCGGCACTTCTTGCACGCCGCACTGCAAGTGAACTTGATCTCTCGTATGCAAATCTACTGAGACGCACAAGAGATACGGGACATCAGGCATGGCGCTCGCGCGATGAACGACTCGCATCTATGCACAATGCATTTGCACTCTGCAGAGGAGTTGCAGTTCCACATCACATCGTCTTAATTGATGACATTGCGACAACGGGAGCGACGCTAGATGCATGCGCGCAAGTGATTAAGGCGGCAGGTGCTTTGAGGGTTGATGCATGGGTTGTTGCACGCGGATAAATAAAAGTTCAATTCACCCAACATTGATACACGTAAATATTTTTTCCGCTTAACGCAACACAAAGTGGGTGTGGAAAACTTTTCAGTTATCCACTAGCACTGTAGTATCCCGTTCCAAATGAATGTTGTTATTTCCTCTCTGGCATTTTTTTTACTCCTGTCTGTACTCATTCTTATTCACGAGTGGGGGCACTTCTCCGCTGCAAGATTCTTTAAGGTAGTAGTAGAAGAATTTGGCTTTGGGCTGCCGCCTAAGTGCAAGGCACTCTTTAAAAAGGGTGGAACAGAGTTTACGATTAATTGGATTCCATTCGGTGGATTTGTTCGCCTTAAAGGGGAGAGTGCAATGACCGAAAAAGGACGTCGAGCCAAGGGAAGTTTTGGTGCGGCACCTGTGTATGCTCGTATTATTATTTTGCTTGCGGGAGTGTTTATGAATTTACTACTTGCACTTATTATTTTTACTATTGGATTTTCTGGTGGTAACTGGGTGCCAACCTATACAACTCTTGAGCAGATGGAAGAGGCTGGCAAGAGTGGAGAGATTCACTTAGTCATGAGCGTGTTGATCGATGATGTTATCTCTGGAGGAGGTGCTGCAAAAATCGGGGTGCCGGCTAAGAGTGTTCTTGTGTCGATTGACGGAGAGGTAATTACAAGTGTGAACGAAGTATCTCGTCTACAAGAAGGAAAGAGCACGGTACGGTATGGAGTGTCGAGCATTGTAGAAGGTGAGATCGCATCCGAAGTGAAAGAGTTTACGGTTACATTACATGATGGTAAATCCGGCGTTGTTATTGCCCCGTTTCCTTTGGAGCTTTCTGCTCCTGATCGCAATGTCGTTACAGCATTTGGTCTCGCATTACGAGAGTCGAATGTCATGATGGTGCAGACAGTTATTGGTATAGGAAAACTTGTTAGTTCTATAGTCAGTACTGGCCGAGTACCAGATGGTATTGCAGGAATTGTGGGGATTGCGCAGCTCACTCATGGTGCAGTGCAGGAAGGATTTATGCATTACCTACGATTGCTTGCACTACTCAGTTTGAGCCTTGCAGCTCTTAACATATTGCCTTTTCCAGCACTCGATGGAGGTCGTTTGATCTTTGTATTGGTTGAGTGGATTAGTCGTCGGCCTGTAAATCGCACTTTTGAAGTTACAACGAATGCTGTGGGGTTTGTCTTACTCTTGCTTCTTATCATCTTAATTACCTTTAATGACATCGTCCGTCTCTTCTAGTAGTGCACGTGCAGCGCCTAACCCTGCCGAGAGCCATAATGCACTTTGGCTAGAAACTCTTAAAAAGTTAGAATCCAAACTTCAGCGTAGTGCTTTTATAACGTGGTTTCGCGATACAGCGATTCTTGGTCGAGAAGATGGAAAGGTGGTCATTGGACTCCCTCTTACGACTGTGATGAACTGGCACATAGAGCGCTATCAGTCTCTTACTATCGAAGCACTCAAAGAAACTGACAGTGCCATTACGCAGGTTGTGTACAAGGTTGATGGAGGTCTTAAGGATAATCGCGAACGCACAATAGATCTTTTGGATTACTTTCCAGAACATCGCAAACGAAAGTTGCCAGGTAAACAGGAAGTAAAACTGGCAGAAGGCTTAACGAGCAAAGTACTTAATCCAAGGTATGTACTCGAAAAGTTTGTTGTGGGTTCTAATAACAGGCTTGCACAAGCGGCGTGTAGCGCAGTAGCGATTTCACCTGGTGGAAAATACAACCCACTCTTTTTATACGGTGGAGTAGGGCTAGGAAAGACGCATCTCTTACAGGGGACAGGAAACGCTATCTTACAAAAAAATCCGAAAGCAACAGTGGTCTATAGCACTTCTGAAGATTTTACGAATCAAGTTGTAGAGGCTATTCGTCTACAAAAAATGGAACAACTACGAAAGCGATATCGCCAAGTAGATGTACTGATCATTGATGATATTCAGTTCTTGGCAAAAAAAGAGCGTACGCAAGAAGAGTTTTTTCATACCTTTAACTCTCTCTATGAAGCAGGGAAGCAGATCATTATTTCTTCTGATCGACCACCAGATGAGTTGCAACTCGAAGACCGTCTTGTCTCTCGGTTCGAGCGTGGAATGATTGCTGATGTCTCCGAGCCCGACTACGAAACACGTTTGGCAATTTTGCAAGAGAAGTCTCAAGATTACGAGCTCTTTATCGATCTTTCTGTGCTGCAATTTATTGCAGAACACACGACAAAAAATGTTCGAGAGCTTGAAGGTATTTTGATGCAGGCAGTTGCTCAGTATGAATTAGAGCACCGAATGCCGACCATCAAATCTATTGCTGAAATTATGTGTAAGCTTAATAAAGATCCGCATCTAAAAGAAGAAGATGTTGGGTTTGTCGTGCCCGAAAAGAAGCGCTCCACATTGCAGGATGTCATGGAACTTGTGAGTAAGTATTACTCGGTTTCTATTGATGATCTTATTGGTCAATCTCGCGTTCGTGAAGTTCTTTTACCAAGACAAATGGCGATGTATATCGGTAAAGAATATCTTGGTGTTAGTTTTGTGCGATTGGGTGAGGCCTTTGGGAATCGTGATCACACCACTGTCATGAATGCCCACAAAAAGATCGCTCGCAATACTCAGGGTGACAGTAATGTGTTGCGGGAGGTTCATACATTGACAACAGAATTAGGCTTGCGATAGAAGTGGAAAGAGGAAAACGGAAAGTGGATAAATCGAACTATCCACTATCCACTATCCACTATCCACTGCTAGACTCTTTTTGTAATGATGAGCCAACCTGTTATCGACGACCTATACAAGCTGCGACACTCACTTGCGCATGTTCTCGCGCAGGCAGTGCTGAAGTTGTGGCCAGATACAAAGATTACCATCGGACCTCCAATAGATACGGGTTGCTACTATGATTTTCTGTTTGCGAAGCCTATCTCTGATGAAGATTTTAAAACAATTGAAAAAGAAATGCGCGGAATTATCAACAGAGGACAGACATTCGAATCTCAACGTTTATCTATCAAAGATGCCGTAGCATTTTGGAAAGGGAAAGATCAGCAGTTTAAAGTAGAACTTATCGAGGACTTAGCTACTAAGGGAGAGACAGAAGTAACGAACTATCGAAATGTGGATGCAGATGGCAATGAGACGTTTGTTGATCTCTGCAAGGGGGGACATGTCGAAAACCTTAAGGAGATTCCTGCTGATGGATTTAAAATTATGAGCCTCGCAGGTGCCTATTGGAGAGGGGACGAAAAGCGCGATCAACTTACCCGTATCTACGTGGCGGCATTTGCATCCAAAGACGGACTTAAAGCGCATTTAGAGATGCTCGAAGAGGCAAAGAGGAGAGATCATCGCAAGCTCGGTGTGCAACTTGATTTGTTTACGTTTAGTGAACTTGTTGGCCCAGGTCTTCCATTATGGACACCAAAAGGAACAATGCTTCGTAACGTACTTGATGACTTTGTATGGGAGCTTCGTGAGGCACGAGGATACGATAGAGTCACTATTCCACACATCACAAAGAAGGAGTTGTACGAGACGAGTGGTCACTGGCAGAAGTTTGCCGATCAATTGTTTCACATTACTACACGTGAAGGTCATGAATTTGCGATGAAGCCGATGAACTGCCCGCACCACACACAGATCTATGCTAGTAGACAGCGTAGTTACAAAGATCTTCCACAACGGTATGCAGAAACAACAACATGCTACCGAGATGAGCAAACAGGGGAGTTGCATGGTCTCTCGCGCGTGCGTGCGTTCTCCCAGGATGATGCACATGTTTTCTGCCGAATGGAGCAGGTAAAAGACGAGTTCTTAAAGATTTGGGATATCGTCGATACATTTTATTCCACAGTTGGATTTAAGGATTTAGAAGTACGTCTCTCACTGCACGACCCCGAAAACTTTGAAAAATACTTAGGCACACCTGCGTTATGGAAAAATGCAGAAAATTCTATTCGAGAACTCGCAACAGATCGAGGCATTCCGTTTGTCGAAGATATCGGAGAAGCTGCATTTTATGGTCCGAA
This sequence comes from bacterium, assembly GCA_027592135.1. Classification (GTDB taxonomy): domain Bacteria; phylum Patescibacteriota; class Gracilibacteria; order Peribacterales; family Peribacteraceae; genus UBA2170. The sequence continues at coordinate 5,317 of JAQCIJ010000021.1, forward strand.
AGTCGACTTTATCACAAAGGATTCTATTGGACGTGAATGGCAGGTTGCGACGATTCAGTTGGATATCAACATGCCAGAAAACTTCGATTTGACGTGTATCAATGAAAAAGGGAATAAAGAACGCATTGTTATGATTCACGCTGCCATTATGGGCTCTATCGAGCGATTCTTCTCTATTTACTTAGAGCATGTCGCTGGAATGTTCCCGCTCTGGCTAGCTCCTGTACAAGTGGCAATTGTCCCTGTTGCAGATGTGCACGAAGAGTACGCAAAAATTGTTGAAACGAAACTTAAAGCGGTTGGTATTCGTACGGAATACTACGATTCCTCAGAATCTCTAGGTAAACGTGTTCGTGATGGAGAAAAAAGTAAAATCCCGTACCTCCTCGTGCTCGGTGATAAGGAAAAAGATAGCGAAGGCGTTGCAGTGCGTAATGTAAAAACCAAAGAGCAAGTAGAGGTTTCTCTTAAAGAATTTATCGAGAAGACCATTCGTGACGTTGCAGAGAGAAATCTTGAGACGTCTATAGGCTAGACCTCTTTCTCTGGTAAGATAGTCCCGATGTTTGAATCGTTTTCCATAGGCCCTGCCATTATTTGGACACGTGTTATTTTTTTACTTCTTGGAGTATGGTTTGCTTCGGAATTTTTCTTGCGCCTTGCAGGAGGAGCAAATCTTTCGCTGCAGCATTTTAAAGAAAAAGCACCACAGTTCTTGTTGGCTTTTATTGGGTTCGGGAGATTATTTGCTATCGTTTCTCAATATAAAATCTATTTGAGAGATCCTGTACGATTCTTTATTGTTTGGGATGGAGCATTTAGCTTTATGGGTGCAGCTGTCGGAATAGGCTTTGTATTGTATTGGCATACGCGTACACATCGATCGACATATTTACAGTGGCTTGATGTTCTGCTTCCTGCAGCAATTTTTGGAAGTGCATTTGACTGGTTTGGAAAATTTGCAGCAGGCCAGGCGTATGGTAAGCCTACTGATATGCCATGGGGAGTTTCTTATGACACTATGGGCGTGCGATACACTGTTCCTATTCATCCGGTTCAACTGTATTACGCCTTTGTCTTTCTTGGGCTTACCTTTTTGCTTCTTGTCATTCGCAAACAAAGTTCTCGTGCAGGATCAGAAACATTTTTTGGTATTTTTCTCGCAAGCATTGCAACATTCTTTTTTGAATATTTTCGTGGAGATTTTTCTATTCCAGTTTTTGCAACGCGGATGGATTTTCTTGTGCTCATACTGCTATTTGCAAGTTTAGGAATCTTTGCTGCAGTAGAGCTGAAGCTTACACAGAAGGCGTTATTGTATTACGAGGCACTATTGATAGTTGTGTTTGGTGGGTACATGATTACGAGGCAATGGTTGCCGTTTGCAACATTTGAGATGCGGTTTTCTCAGTTTCTCGCAATACTTTCTTTCCTTGCTACAGTCGTGTACGTTGTGGTTCACAGACGTAAATACCCTCATCTTTAATGACATACTTCACTAATTTCCTTCAGAGTTTTGCACAGCCGTGGTTGATGTTTTTAGCAGAAGACCCTGCATTAAGGCTTCTGCAAGGAGGAATGCTTCTCGTAGGAGTAGTTGTAATTTTTCTCGTATTCTTTACAACACGGGATATTTTGCTTCGCACACACTCGTTTTGGTACATGTTCCTCTCTATTATTCTTGTAGCCGCTTTGCCGGTAGTGGGGTTCTTTTTGTACGTATTGATTCGTCCATCACGGACGAGTAAAGAACGTGAGATGGAAGTATTACTTTCTGAAGTTTTAGTAGCAGTACGCCAGTCTCAGCGTAGGCAGCCTGAAGACAAAAAAGCAGGAGTTGTTAAAAAATCCTCGAAAAATGACTCCACAAAAGAGAATCTTTCACTATAACATATCACCATGCTTCATTACTTATTTTGGCCAAATCCACCAGCCCCTTTCTATAGTAGCCCTAAGGTTATTGTTATCCTTCTTATCTGCGCAGCCCTCATAGTGAGTTCTATGATTATTAAGCGCTGGAGACTTCGTCATCACAATGCTGTTACACGTAAGCTTTCTCGTACATGGCAAAGTGCGTTGTTTTGGTTTGGAATCATTGGCCTCTTTATGGTGGTATGTCGAGTAGAAGGTATCAGCTATCTTTCTATGCGTTTCTGGTGGATTATTTGGGGGGTGAGTGCATTGCTTTACACTGGGTTTCAAATAAAGATGTTTCGGTCACGCCATTACGAAGTTCTTCCTACTCAATCAAAAGAGGAAGATCCACTCGAAAAGTATTTACCAAAGAAGAAGCGATAGAAGCTTGATAGGTTGGTAAATTTTCTCTTTGCATACTCTACGTATTTCCACGTACACTGTCTTTGATTATGGAACCTGACCCTTCCTTCAGATTTAAACTTCAATGCTTACTCTTACCCATAAAGGCGTTTCTTGGCATGATGACCCTGCTCCAACAGAGCAGGTACTTAAAGAGCTCCAGGAAATGTATGGATTTCATGAATTAGACATTGAGGATTGCCTCAGTGAGCACGAACGACCAAAGGTAGAAGAATACGATATGTATTTGTTTTTAGTATTCCACATTCCCTATCGCGCAAAAAAGACCGGTCGTATTATTAAAGAAGAAGTTAATATATTTATGGGACAGGACTTTTTTGTAACATTGCACAGTGGAAGAATCCCAATTCTTGATCGTCTTTGGAGTGACTTAGAGAATTCGGAAAAGCTTCGTGAGGATTATTTACAGCATGGAACGGGATTCTTTTTGTATGAGCTTATGCGCCACTTCTTTGAGGATGTATTCCCCTTAGTGGATAGCATTCGCAAAGAGCTCAACCGTATGGAGGAGGTGTTGTTTGAAACTGACGAAGAAGTTGATCTTCTCAAGGACATCATGAACGTCAAACGTAACATTATTGCCATGCGTTCTATTTTGCTTCCACAACGAACGCTTATCGCCACTTTGGAACACAAGAATAAGAAGTTTGTTCCGGATGAACTTGCTTTGTATTTTGATGATATCCTTGATGCTATTGAACGTCAGTGGGCATTGCTTGATACGGCAAAAGAAATGATTGATGCATTGCAAGACACACATGAGTCATGGCTTTCCCATAAAACAAATGCTGTGATCCAGTTGTTGACGATTTTCTCTGTAACAATGTTGCCGTTAACCTTTCTTACAGGGCTCTACGGTATGAATGTAGGGCTACCATTTGGTTCACATCCCAATGCATTCTTTATTGTTTTAGGAATGATGGGAGGAATTCTTGTTTCTATGCTGACGTATTTTGCAAAGAAGCACTGGCTTTAGAGGAGGAAAGTGGAAAAACGGAAAGTGGATAAAGATTGTTCATTTACGTTGTTCAATCTTCTTGACATTCTTTCTCTATACAGCGACGATATTCCTCCTATGCCTTTAAAACATTTTACAGAAACGTTTCTTGTTGTCGTTCTAGGAGCAGTGATTGCACTGACCGGTTTACTTACTGCAACATTACCAAATCTTCCAGAGGGTGCACTTCCATGGGCAGTCCTCTTTATTCTTTCTGTTATCTACCCACTATCTCTGTACTCATTGTTTCAGCGTCGTCGGGCGGATAATACATTTCGTAACTTGCACTGGTTTCCTGCAGGGATTTTGCTTATTTGGCTCGTGTTACAGGGTGCGGTAGTAGGCAGTACTATTGATGCAGAGAGTATTGCTCTCTATGCATGGGGCTGGACACTTGTACCTGTACTTATTGGTTTTGTCTTGCTTGTTCTCTTTTGCCTAAAAGTGATTCGTCGGCGTATACCGAGGCTCTTTTTCTTGGGACTTATTCTTATCCCGTTTGCTGCTGCTGCGTTTTTATCAGAGCAGGATGGTAACTGGGAGCAAGAACTTGCATCTGTTCTGTGGAGTGCGGATTTCTGGCAAGTTGATGAGACAGGATTTCTGGCAAGCTTTATCGCTCCAACAGAAAAAAATCTCGAAGCTTCCGATGACGAAAAAGAAGAAGATTGGAGAGAGCGTCTTCGTATGCAAGAGAGGAGAGATGATCGTATTGCTGCTCGCATGAATGAAGACTCCGATGATGGAATGAAAGTAGTAGAACTTCATATAGATATGGATAAATCCATTAGTAGTACTGGGTTCGAGTACGGTAGCTCATCGAGCAAACCTTCCGAGCTTCCAGAATCAGGATTCGGTTGGAGTGCGATTATTCTCACGCTTATTGCAGGATATTGTGCAGCGCTTAATGAGAGTGCGAGGAAGCGTGCGTAGTGTTATGATATGTCCATGACAGTTATTCAAAAAATCCACGCACGACAAATTCTCGATTCACGAGGAAACCCAACACTCGAAGTTGATTGCGAACTGGATGATGGAACATTCGGAAGAGCGGCGGTTCCTTCGGGGGCATCTACAGGAACGCACGAGGCCGTAGAGCTTCGGGATGGCGACAAAGCGTTGTATGGAGGGAAGTCTGTTCTAAAAGCTGTTGCGAACGTCTGTGGACCCATTGCAGGAGCAATAGTCGGCCAGACCGTTTCCGATCAGCGTACGCTTGATCAAATTCTTTTGGACCTTGATGGAACGGAGAACAAAGCAAAACTTGGTGCCAATGCTCTCCTTGGAGTTTCGATGGCTGTTTGTAGGGCGAGGGCTGGTGTAGAGCATAAACCACTGTGGGCGTCTCTGGCAGATCAATTCGAAGTGAACAATCCACATCTACTGCCGATGCCTATGATGAATGTGATCAATGGAGGAAAGCACGCAGACTCTGGATTAAGCTTTCAGGAATGTATGATTATTCCTACGGGCATTGCAACATTTACTGATGCAATTCGTGCAGGTGCAGAAACATTCCATGCGTTAAAGAAATTACTAAAAGATGCGGGCTACACAGTTTCTGTAGGAGATGAAGGGGGATTTGCTCCTCAGGTAAAAAATGCAGATGAGGCTTTTGATTTCTTAATGAAAGCAATCGATGCAGCAGGCTACACAGGCAAGATGCAGATTGGAATTGATGCTGCAGCCTCAGAGTTTTATAGTGACGGTTCGTATACTGTCGATGGCAACACGCTTCGTTCATCGGAACTTACGTCATACTACCAAGAGCTTTGCAAAAAGTACCCATTAATAAGTATCGAGGATAGCCACAGCGAAGATGATTGGGATGGTTTTGCAGACCTTACAGCGAAGCTTGGGGGCTCAAAGCAGCTCGTGGGGGATGATCTTCTCGTGACAAATGTAGAGCGCATTCAAAAGGCCATAGACCAGAAGACCGTAAACTCTGTACTTATTAAGTTAAACCAGATCGGAACAGTGTCCGAAACGGTAGATGCTATCAGGCTGACACAAGAAAGCGGTTGGACAGCAGTAGTCAGTCACCGTAGTGGAGAAACCGAAGACACGTTTATCGCGCACCTTGCTGTAGGGCTTCGTACTGGACAGATTAAAACAGGATCCCTCTCTCGAACAGATCGTGTCTGTAAATATAACCAGCTTCTTCGTATAGAAGAGCAGCTGGGAAGCCGTGCGCAGTTTATGAGTCCATTTTAAGTCATCATACAGCGACTTCCAATATACCAATACGCAAATCGTGTTTTTGAATGACGGTATCCAGTCGTTCGATGTTGTTTGCAAGATTATTGATGATCATTGTCTTCTCGCGACTGAGGATATCTAATCGGCGAGTAATAGAGGAGGGATTATATCAATGTGTTTACCTACGGTAACTTGGCATTCGTCTCTACGAGCTACCATCCCTGTTGATTCTTGTGTAACCTTATGTCATTCGGGGTGTAGTTCAGTTGGTCGAGTATCCTCTTGAGGATACGAGCCATATAAAAAGTAGTCACTCTACCAACCCTGTTGATTCTTGTGTAACCTTATGTCATTCGGGGTGTAGTTCAGTTGGTAGAATGCACGGCTGGGGGTCGTGTGGTCGCTGGTTCGAGCCCAGTCACCCCGACCAGGTTGAAAAACTGCCAAAGAACCCGGCGGAACGTCGGCTCGAACTTTCTTGTTTACCATGAGCCTGTCGAATGGGTGCACCAACGGCAAACTTTTCTGAAGTACTATCGCGCAATACATCTGCATAACACAGATATAATTGCATTTAGTATGCCATAGCAAATCCTCGTTCGTAAGTGGGCATCTACATATAAAAAAAACTGATCGTAACCCCGAAGGACTTGGGGCTGTTCTCTCTAGTTGTGGAACCTGTTTTTTCCCTTGTATTAGACAAAAAGTCTACATGTCAAATAAGTAAGTCATACTTTTCATAGTCGCTAACTTTGGCAAATGCTATGCTTTTAGCATGGTAGAGCGGAACATCGAAAGCAACGGCATGCGAGATCACTTTTCAGAGTTAGAACTCCGATCGTACCTTGCTGGTATATGTAGGAAGGATGTACGTACTCGTATTGATCAAGAGGTACAGCGAAATCCCTATGGAGATGTATCTTTGTATATCAAAAAATTTCACGAAGATGTACTCATTGCCATGATATCAAGTGGTTTCTATATTTAAGTCATATGAACTTATCTGCCTATAACGACGGCTTGAAGAGGGTTTCATTGAACGATGTTAATCAGAGCATTCTTTCTCTTGGCATCTCTCAAGCTGAGCGCGTAAAATATGTGGCAAATGGCGTATTACATTGCAAGCAACTACTTTCAGTACAGCATATTGCAGCGGCTATGTCTGCATGCGAAGCTATTGAATTTGCAGCTTCGAGTGCAACGCATAGCTATGGAGACGTATCATTAGAGGCAGAGGGTGGTGGGTGGAAAGCACAAGACGGAAGTGTCGAAGCACATGCCGGTGCTATTCGTAAAGTGTCTAATATTATCGATCATGATCCTGCTTTTCTTGATATCGCCATTTCTGAGCAGGTTCGTACTGCAGTAGCGCAACTTATCGGTGGTACACCCGTGCTGCACTCGAAGGGTTTTCTTATGAATAAACCTCCAGAAGTTTCTTCAGAAAAACCCTGGCACCAAGATGGAGCATACTTTGATGATGTGGGAGATGTTGTCACGGCATGGATTCCGTTGCAGGATGTCGATGAAGAGAATGGATGTTTGCAGTCTGTTCCTGGTTCACAAACCAAAGGACACATTGCGCACAAGCATCCCGAAGCACAAATTTCTGCCGATCAGATTGAAGCACAAGACATTGTGTCTCATCCTATGAAGGTGAGAGATGTTCTACTCATGGATAAGAATACACTTCATCGTTCTGGTATCAATACGACCGATACCCAGCGCAGAGCACTTATCTTTCGCTACACACGTCTACTTGCAGGAAACGAAACCCCTCCCAATATCGCCAAGTTTCATTCGCAAGAATTAGGAGGAGGTGTCTCCCCTGCTTTATTTGCCGGTGAAGAAGAAAGTGTCATTGAGAAGCGCCATCTTATTATCAACAGAGTATTGCGTCAGGAGGCAATTGCGCAGGGGAAAGAGTACTACGACTTAGGAACGGACTACCATTACCCGTTCTATGATAATTATACGCCGACCCAGAATGCATTACATGCACTATCTGAATATGCGGATGAGGCATTGCACTACCCATCATCGTATGGACTCTCTTCTCTTCGGGCATCTTTTTCCAATCTTCTGAAACATGAGTTTGGTCTTGAGATTGATTCTGATAGAGAAATCATGATTAACACAGGAGCCTCACAGGCATTTGATGCTATATCCAGAGCGTTTGATGGTGATGTAGTGCTCACCCCGCAGCTGAGTTTACCTACCGTTGGTGTTATTTCTCGTGGAAACGGTGCGCATGTCTTGCGTCTGGATAACAATGAAGAAGGATTTATAGATTTAGATAAAACAGGACAATCTCTTGAGCGTCAGGGCAATCCATCTGTGCGCTTTTTATATCTGAACTCACCGTGTAACCCTACGGGAAGAATCGCATCGAAAGAGTACCTCTCTGAAGTTGTCGCATTTGCGAAAGAAAATACTATTCTCATCCTTCATGATATGGACTCGTGGCATACCAGTCATAAGCGCGATACGCGTGCAACGAATATCCTGGAAGTAGATGGTGCTATGGACTGTGCTGTTACATCGTTGTCTCTTAGTAAAGAGTTTGGCCTATCTGGTTTGCGCGTTGGTTTACTTGCCGGGAATCCGCAGGTGATTAATACCATTCGTGTTCATAATTCTGTGAATGCCGTTATGATTCCCGAAGTGTGCCAGTATGCAGCACAAGCTGCTTTGAATACGTATCTTCAGCAACCAGATCGCTCAGAGTTAACGACAAAGATTACTCACCTTATGGAGACGAGCATCGATGGTTGGAAAGGCTTAGGATGGCCAGATGACGCTATAGTCTTTCCAGAAGGCGGCTTTAAGTATATGGTGAAAGTTCCGCCGAGCATTAGGGGGCAAGCGGGCTTCAGTTCGGTTGAACTATTTGATTATTTTGTCGCAAGCAGAGGGTTTGTAAAGCTATCGACATCCCGATCGTTTAATCCTGATGTACACTCACATATTCGTGTCGTTATTATGCAGAACGATCGTGAAATTGACCAAGTATTCCAGCGATTGCAAGAAATAGGTATTTCTTATGATATGAACTTACCTCTAGCAATAGGTAGAGAGTACAGTGAATTTATTCATCGTCACATCTCTCATGATTTCTAAAGAAACATCTGTGGCATTGTTTGATTTGGACGGGACGCTGTTTGACCACCATTACTCTCTGCGTAATGGCTTGCGTAGTGGTATCGATGCAGTCGGACATGGCTTGGTGGATCACGAAATGGCAGATCTGCTTATAAAGTATAATGCAGCACTAAATCAGGCATATGATGAATTTTTGCAGAAACAGTGCTCGACAAAAGAGCGAGATGCTAAAAAGATGGAACTGTTCTTTCGTTCGTTGGGTATGAATACTGTCTCTGCTAGCGATATCACTCGATTTACTTCTGCATACGAAGATGCCTATATGCACGATCGCAGGGCGACACCGGGTACGATAGAAACGCTAGTGCGTCTTCGAGAATCTGGCTATCCGATTGGAGTTGTGACCAATGGTATTCAAAGCGAACAAGAAGAAAAAATTCAGCGAATTGGTGCATCAACACTTATTGATGTGCTGTTGTCTTCTGAGAAAGCTGGCAAGGCAAAGCCCGATCCAACTATGATTTACCAGGCTCTTGCCGAGCTAGGAAAGCAACCAAAGGATGCATTTATGGTTGGTGACAGTGTTATATCAGATATACCAGCATCGCTACGTGCAGGTGTAGTTCCAATTTTCTATAACCCTGTTTCCAGTGAGAATACCATTGTTGTTGATGGGGTGGAGATTTCTGTCATACGGCAGATGAAGCAAGTACTAGATCAACTTGCTATTTCTGAGCAAAAATTTTCCGTTCGCGTTACCCAGGAAGAAGATGTTTCTATAGTTGAAGGTCTTGGAATTGATATTGTTACTGCAGACAGGCATTGTCTTTCTTTGCATCATAACGATGTGCGTTTTCTGTTTTCTGCTGCGGGTTATATTTTTAGTGATATGAATACACACGATGCAGCACCGCTTGCGCTAAGCAATATTCGGTACATGATGGAAATCATTGCAAAGTCTGCAAATCTTATTGATCACAGGAAAATCGAAATTGATTTTCCTGGGAATCGCTTTCTCATGGTTACACCACACAGCGGCAGAAGTGAATCTGTAAAGCCACACAGTATCTGTCTTTCTTTTGAGAAATTAGGAATGCGTACGGGTATGGAGGCTACAGAGGCCAATACATTTGCCTTAGAATTAAGCGATTTATTGCAACAGAGTTTTGATGCTTTGATGAGAGATCATCCGCGTTCTGCGCTTCGTACCCTGCGTCGAGCGATGTTTACTATAGGTGCTGCATACAATTTGAACACTGATGCTTTTCATATTCATGGTGAAGGCATTGAGCGTTCATGACTTTAATTTCGGCAATATTCTCTTGTCATGTAATCCACTTTTTATTGGAGTAATGTATGGCTGGTGATGCAAAGCACATATACCAGTTTTTAAAAAGAACGACTGGAAATCGTGCCGAAACAGCGGCGGCCGGTTTTTTCGGCGCGCGGCCGCCGCCACCGTTACAATGCAAAATCAGTTCGAATTTTTTCCAGCAACGACGACCAAACAAAAATTACCTATTAGCATGTTGCCAGAAGAGGGGAAGTGTGCCAATATCCGCTCTTATGGATCTTTTTGGAAGTATTGTCAAATATTAGTAAATATGTTATAATAATACGTTACCATGCCATTAAACAACGACCAGATATCGGCTGCAACGCGCATAGTCCAAGGTGCTCAAAGGATCATGATTGTGCCACATGCAAACGTAGACCCAGATGGACTGGGTTCTGCGCTTGCTTGTCAAATCATGTTTACGCAGCTTGGGAAGGATGTAACGGTTATCTGCCCAGATGCTAAACCCGACAGCCTCAGTTTCTTGCCTGGATTTGAAAAACTTCAGGAGGGGGTCGAAAATTCACAGAACTTTGTCATTACGATCAATCTTGATGGAGGAGTAGAGGTTGATAAGCTTCGATACACTGTTGAAGATGGCAAAGTAAATATCATAGTGATGCCAAAGGCTGGACGTATTAAACAACAGCAGGTTACTTTTGGAGATACAGGACCAGATTTTGATCTCATCGTTGCAGTAGATACAGCAGACCTTCCTCTGATGGGTACGTTTTATACAGAGAATATTGACTTGTTTACATCGGTACCTATTTTGAATATCGATCATCATATTAGTAATACGCACTATGGTCAGGTGCATATTATTGATTCGACTGCAGCCTCTGCAACAGAAGTGCTTTATGATTGGTTTACACATGAACCTTCGTATAAAGAGAAGATCACACCAGACATGGCAACACTACTTCTTACAGGCCTTATCACTGATACGCGCAGTTTCCAGAATCCTAATACAACCCCAAGGAGTCTAGAGGTAGCAGCAGAGCTTTTAGAGCGAGGCGCTCGTCAACAGGAGATCGTCCAGCATATCTATAAGACGAAGCCCCTGAGCACTTTAAAGATTTGGGGACGAGCGCTCAATCGTATTAAGATGGACATCCCTGCAGGAATTGTTTGGTCGACAGTATCAAAAGAAGATCTTGCAGAGATGGAAGCAACCAGCAAAGAGACATCAGGAATTCTCGATGAACTTATTTCTACGATTCCCGACGCAGATATTCATGTGTTATTTACCGAGATGGAAGAGGGGGGACTAAAGGCGAGTATGCGAAGTTCACCATCTGTGGATGCTAGCAAACTGTCTGGAAAATTGTTTGGTGGCGGTGGACATCCTCGGGCTGCAGGTTTTCGGATTACTACATTTGATAATTTCGACCTTGCAGTCATCGAAGCTGTACAACAGTTAAAAAAGGGAATGCAAGAAGAGCGTAAGGCAGCACAGGGCCCTGTTGATTCGCAGTCGAAAATTCCAGAGCCAATACAGGAGCCTATCCCAACGCAGAAACCCGCTATTCAGTCACCTGCATCTGGCCTAGATATCGTTGAAAAGCTTGGGTCTGATACAAAAGATTCTCCATCGGAAGGTACGGATATCATAGAAGGGGTAACGAAGTAGCAGTACTTCGCCATTTGTTTGCTTGTTGCATTTGTATTCTCTGATACACTCTTTTCGGCTTTCTTTTGAAATCTATGCGTCTCGTACAAGTCGCCAAGGCTCTCGGCATGACCGGTCAGCAGTTGCGTAAGCAGCTGGAAAACGTCGATTTCGGTGTTAAATCAACCGATAGGGAGATTCCTGATAATCTAGCCCAGGGTATTGTGCGTTACATTGCCCGCGTCAATGGGCTCGATATTGATATGGAGGCTATCTTTGGTCCTATGGATCTTGCGCAAGAGCCTAAAGAACGCGTTGAGAAAGATGAGAAAGATGAGGAAGATGAGGATGCATCAGACGAACCTAAAAGAGCTCCAGAGAAAAAAGAGGCTGAGGTCAATGTATTACGTAAATTAACGCTAGAAGGTGTTTCTAAAGATGCTATCAAGAAGCAGCAGTTAAAACTTGATAATGCATCGAGCAAAAAACGCACATCTTCCCAAAAAACTCTTCAGAAACCAAAAGAAGAAACTACGGTGCATCAAGAACAGATTAAAAGAAAGGATGGTATCGTCATGCTTCCAGAACAAATTACCGTAAAAGAGTTTGCAGAGAAGACTGGTATCCAGGTGCCAAAAGTAATTCAAGCACTCATGAGCAATGGGGTAATGGCAAATATTACTCAGAATATCGATTTTGATACTGCAGCAGTTATTGCTGGAGATATGGGTGTAAATGTGCAAAAAGAGGAGTCGGCTGCTTCTTCTAAGGCTTTATTCTCTCGTAACCTCGAAGATCTTATACAAGATGAGCCACAAAATCTTGCACCTCGGCCTCCGATTGTTGCAGTTATGGGTCATGTAGACCATGGTAAGACCTCTATTCTTGATGTGATTCGCGAAGCAGATGTCGTAAAAGGGGAGGCAGGGGGAATTACCCAGCATATCGGAGCGTATCAAATTGTGCATACAGCTAAAGGTTCTGACGAGGGGCACAAGATTACTTTTATCGATACCCCAGGTCACGAAGCGTTTACCGCTATGCGTGCTCGCGGTGCTCAGGTTACCGATATCGTTGTCCTTGTCGTTGCTGCAGATGAAGGAGTAAAGCCAACGACTATCGAAGCAATAGATCATGCAAAAGATGCTCATGTTCAAATTCTCGTTGCGATTAATAAAATGGACAAAGAAGGAGCAGATCCAGAACGTGTAAAAGGAGAACTAGCAGGCCACGGTTTACAGGCTGAAGATTGGGGTGGAAAAATACCGACGATTCTTTGTAGTGCTCAGACAAAGCAGGGGATTGAGGAAATCCTCGATACGATTGTTCTTATGGGTGAAGAGGCTGGATACAAAGCCAACGCTAATCGTAGTGCGATTGCTACGGTAATAGAAAGTCATCTCAACCAATCGCTTGGGCCTCTTGCTACAGTGATTATTAACACAGGAACCTTGAGAGTAGGTGAGTCATTTGTCTGTGGAGAGATCTACGGAAAGGTGCGTACTATGGTCGATGAGCATGGGGCAAAGCTCCAGGAAGTCGGCCCTTCTGGGGCAGTTCGTATTTCTGGTCTTTCTGCCCTAGCTAATGTTGGTGATATTCTACAGGCGGTTCCTACAGAGCAAAAAGCAAAACAGCTTGTTGATGAACTAAAGCAAGAGGGTGCCCTTCGTAAAAAACGCAGCTTTGCTGACCTTGTTTCACGACTTTCCGAAGGAAAGCTTAAACAGCTCAAGGTAATTTTAAAGGCTGATTCACAAGGATCTTTGGATGCTATTGCAGAGGCAATTTCCAAAAAAACAACAGAGCACGTTACTGTCAAAGTGATTCACTCCGCTATTGGATCTGTCACTGAAACCGATGTCATGATGGCATCTGCAAGTGATGGAATTGTCGTCGCATTCCATGTACCCGTTCCTACTCCTGCAGTACGATCTGCAGATCATGAAGGAGTAAAGGTGCAGGAGTATGATGTGATTTACGCCCTACTCGATGATATTGATGGCTTACTACTTGGCCTTGTCGAACCAGAGGAAGATGAGAAGATTATTGGACATCTCGAAGTACGGGGAGTCTTTATGACAAAAAGGAACGAGCAGGTTATTGGAGGTCGTGTTTCTGATGGTATTTTGAAGAGGCTTACGTATCGTATACAGCGTGCTGGAGAGGAGGTAGGTACAGGACGCATTACTTCATTACGAAAAGGTGATAGTGACATTAAGGAGGCAAAAGAAGGTACGGAGTGCGGTATGCGAACAGAAAGCACGGTGCCTATCGAAGAAGGTGATGTACTTGAGGTGTTTCTTCGGGAGCTCAAGCGCAAGAAGTAATTACATTGTCGTTTACGTCGCTGGGGGAGCCTACAGTACTTCTCTTAGTTCGCCAGGATCGATTCCTGATTCTTGATACTCCTTGGCAAGAGCGTATTTAATTTCTTGTCCTTGTGGGTCTCGCACCTTACTGGATCTTTCTAATACATATGCAGCTCCTGCAGTGTCCTGATATCCAAGAAAGAGTGTCGCTATGTCTTCTGGAACCTTTTTGCTGTCTATACTTCTGCCGTTTGTTGTTGTTGGATTTGTGAGCTCTTTAATATTTTTCTCTGTTATTCCTCCACGACTGCCAGAGTAGAATTTGAGTGTTGCGATTAGGTGATTGCGCGCACTTGGTTTCATGCGATCAATTTTTTCTAATCCATCATTTCCAATATGTTTCACTAAGGAGCCAAACTGATCACTAGCCATAAATGCATTTTTTGGTCCACTTTGCATAAGAAACATTGCAGCACCAGCGAGGAGGAGTGTCCCAAAAGATATTGTTCCTCCTTTAATGTCTTTTATAGACCACAGAGCAAGTAAAGCACCAACCGCGAGTAGTAGGGCAAATTTCCCTGCACCTGCTACCGCATTTGGGTCTCTGCAGAACTTTTCGAGGTTGCGTCTATTCTCATCATCATTTCCGTACCGCGTTACATATGCGTGCTCTGCAGCTGGTGTCGTGAGAGTATTTTTAATCTGCGTAAGACGGTCCCTATATCCACGAAATATTGCTTCACGTTCTTTCGATACTTTTGGTGCATCTGGTCCAATTGGAATACGAAGAGGAGAAGAAAGCCATCGGATATCTTGTCCAATTACAGAACGTGCAAGTTCAAACGTATCACCAAACGGAACGACATACGAGGATCCTTCTCGAAATTTTTTTGCGAGATTTATACGATCTGTCGTGGTATTTTCATTATCGACTTCTAGAAGGGTGAGTGTTTTTGCTAATCGTTTATCAATTTCATTCATTCTTGTTCGCTCATTCCCACCAGCGATAACCGTGAGTTTGCCATCAATGTAAATCTGAGACTCAGCTCCAGAAGTGTACATGATATCAAAATTTAGTTCTGGTAGGGCATCAAGGACGGTTGCATCTTTTTGCACATCAAATGCTTTTCTTATCAACGCTTGCATCTCGTCTCTGCTCCGGCTTGCATTTGCAGCATCTCCCAGACGTTCCATTTGATAAGCAGAGAGTCGTTGCCCGTCTTCGCTAGGATTATTTTTTGAAATACCCAGACTAAGCCCTATTAGTTGGGATCTTGTTTTCCCTTTCCTCCTTGTTGCTATTTTTTGTGGGTTTATAGGAAGCACTCTGTCTGTTGCAGGTTCTACACTAGGAGTAGGTTCTCGCCTTTCTGGATATTTTTCACGTCCCATTTAGTAAGCGAAGGGGTTAAGGGG